>CASECT010000082.1 GCA_949286525.1 uncultured Eubacteriales bacterium
GATTATGACATGCCTTATTTTCTCGGCTACACCGGCCTGTCCGACAAACTGCTGCAGAAGTACATAAAGGACAGCAGCGTTCTCTGGGAAGGCCTGGTGGACGAACTTCCCATCTCCACCGTCGGGGGCACCATCGGAACCCATGTGGGGCCAGGCGCCATCGCAGTGGCCTTCTTTTCAAAGCAGAATTCCTAATTCCGCTCGTCGCACAGCGGACGGCAACCCGGAGTCATCAAACCATATTTACCGGAACATCTTCATCATGGCGTCCTTCAGGCTCTCCAGCCTCTCGGCGCTGTCCTTCAGAGATGTTCCCTTTACGCCGAAGTAAAATTTGATCTTCGGTTCCGTGCCGGATGGGCGGACGCAGCACCAGCCGTCCTCCTCCAGCTCATAGTAGAGCACATTGGAGGTTGGAAGGCCGGTGGGCGCCGTCTCCCCGGTCATCATATCTGTCCGCAGATCTCTCTGATAATCCCGCAGGGCCAGCACTTTTTTCCCGGCCAGCTCTCTCGGGGGATTCTCCCGGGCCTCCGACATCATCCGCTGAATCTGCTCTGCCCCATCCATTCCCTTTAAGGTCATGGTCTCCAGCCCCTCCCGGTAATATCCGTATTTTTCATACATGGAAAGCATAGCGTCCCAGAGGGTCATCTTCTGCTCCTTATACCAGGAAGCAACTTCACAGAGCATCATGACCGCCACGCAGGCGTCCTTGTCCCGGGCGTAAGTTCCCGCCAGACAGCCGTAGCTCTCCTCCAGGCCGAAAACATAATGATAAGTATTCTGCTCTTCAAAAAATCGAATCTGCTCGCCGATGTACTTAAACCCGGTCAGAACTTCGATCAGCTTTACCCCGTAGGCAGCCGCCATCGCCTTGGCCATATCCGTGGTCACAATGGTTTCCACCAGCGCCGGGTGCTCTGGCATCGTTCCCGTGGCGGTCCGCTCACGCAGAATATACTCGGCGATCAGCATGCCGGACATATTGCCGGTAAAGGAAATGTACTCCCCGCTCTTCGTATCTTTGCAGTAGACGCCCAGACGATCCGCGTCGGGATCAGTGGCCAGAACGATGTCCGCGTCCACCTCCCTAGCCAGCTTCAGGGCCAGCTCAAAGGCCTTGGGGGATTCCGGGTTCGGGTAGGCCACTGTGGGGAAATTGCCGTCGGGCTTCTCCTGCTCTTCTACCACATAGACCTTCTCAAATCCAAGTTCCCGCAGTACCCGGCGCACCGGAAGATTGCCGGTGCCGTGCAGCGGCGTATAGACAATGGTAAAGTCCTTTGCCATCTCACGGATGACCTCCGGGTGGATCGACTGCTTCTTCAGTTCCTCCATGTAGGTGTCGTCAATCTCCTGACCGATCTCAAGGAACAGCCCTGCCGTCTTCGCCTCCTCTACCGGCATGGTCTTTACCATGTCAAAGGATGTGACCTTCGCCACCTCCGCGAGAATGTTCTTATCATGGGGCGGCGTAATCTGGGCCCCGTCCTCCCAGTATACCTTATAGCCGTTATATTCCCTGGGATTGTGACTGGCCGTGATCACAATACCTGCGATACATCCGAGTTTCCTCACCGCGAAGGAAAGTTCCGGCGTGGGGCGCAGACTTGTAAAGCGGTAGGTCCGTATACCGTTGGCGTTGAGACAGAGGGCCGCCTCCACGGCAAATTCCGGGGACATGATCCGGGAATCGTAGGCGATGGCCACGCCCTTCTCCTGTCCCTTCTGAGCGATAATGTAATTGGCAAGCCCCTGGGTAGCCTGGCGCACCGTGTAGATATTCATCCGATTGGTCCCCGCGCCGATAACGCCCCGGAGCCCTCCGGTGCCGAATTCCAGATTCCGGTAAAACCGATCCGAAATCTCCTCCTCATCGGACGCGATGGCCGCGAGTTCCGCCTTTGTGTCCGCGTCAAAATAGGGATCCGTACACCATTTCTCATATGCTTCTCTGTAATCCATGTGGTTCCTCCTTCTCCTACAGATATTCCTCTCTGCCTTCCGCCTTCAACTGATCCACAATCCGTTTCACATCCTGAGCCCGGGACTTGTCGCACACTAAAACGGCGTCCTCCGTCTCCACGATGATCAGATTCTCCACACCTACGGTGGCGATGAGCCGTTTCCCGGAATAGGAAATGCAGTTCTTCGTGTCGATATTCAGCTGATTTCCGGCCAGAACATTGCCGTTCTCGTCCTCCTCGTAGAGCACGCCCAGATTGTCCCAGCTTCCCACATCGTTCCAGCCGAATTCCGCCGAGATAACCAGCACATCGGAACTCTTTTCCAGAATGCCGTAGTCGATGGAAATACTCGGGATCGTGGGATATACCTCAGCAATGGTCCGAGCCTCCTCCGCTGTATTCATGGCAGCGCCGATCTTCTCCAGGCAGGCGTAGATCTCCGGGAGCAGCTCTTTGAACTTCTCCAGAATGGTGGAAGCCTTCCAGACGAACATGCCGCTGTTCCAGGAATACTCCCCGCTGGTCAGATACCGCTTTGCCATCTCCTCGTCAGGTTTCTCCTTAAATTCCAGCACCTGCTTGGCCACGCCGGGGGTCGACCGGTCAAACCGGATATACCCATAACCTGTGGAGGGAAAGGTGGGGGTAATACCGAGAGTTATCAGTTTATCCTCCCTCTCGGCCGCCTCCACGGCCAATCCAAGAATCCTGGTAAATTCCTCCTGATTTTTCACAAAATGATCCGAGGGGAAGACACACATGATCCCGTCCCCGTACTTTTTCAGAATCTCCATGGCCGCGTAACCGATACACGCGGCAGTGTTCCTGGCGGCGGGCTCCGCGAGGATGTGATCCTCCGTCACTCTGCCCGCCACCGCCTTTACCATCTTCGGCATCTGGGCCTCGTTGGTCACGATGAAGATGTCCTTTCTGTCCGCCACCCCGGCAATCCGGTCGATGGTCTCGTTGATCATCAAGTCCTTTCCGCTGAGATTTAAAAGCTGCTTTGGCTCTTCCCTTCTGGACAGAGGCCAGAATCTGGTTCCTCCGCCGCCTGCCATGATAACTCCATATACCTGCATAATATTGCCCTCCCGTATTTCTTTTGGATTTCTTTCTCTCTGTTCCGCC
>CASECT010000083.1 GCA_949286525.1 uncultured Eubacteriales bacterium
CCGTCCTTGGCGGAAGCCAAAACCACAACGCCCTCTCCCATTTTTGCCTTGAGATCATCGCCCAGATCCCGCAGACCGTTCATATCCACATCCGGCACCGCAGCCGCCAGGAAAGAGAGATCTCCCACCTGCTGCATCCGATCCGTGATATCTCCCATGGCGTCCTTTGCCGCCTTACTCTTGAGGGACTCGTTCTCCGCATGGAGGCTCCGAATCTCCTCCAGCATGTGACCGATCTTCTCCGTCAGACCGGCGGGCGTACACTTGGCCAGCGCCGCAGCCTCCTGAAGCTGCCGCTCCACCTGATCATAGTAGGCAAACACCGCTTTGGATGTCAGGGCTTCGATACGACGCACCCCAGCGGCAACGCCGGACTCCGAGAGAATCTTGAAGGCCGCGATCTCACCGGTATTCTTTACATGGGTTCCGCCGCAGAGCTCCACGGAGAAATCTCCCATCTCCACCACGCGGACCTTCTCCCCGTACTTCTCGCCAAAGAGCGCCATGGCTCCGGTCTTCTTAGCTTCCTCCAGGCTCATGACCTCCGTTACCACCGGAATCGCCTCGGAGATCTTCGCGTTGACAATATCCTCGACCTTCGCGATCTCCTCCCGGGTCATAGCCGAGAAATGGGTAAAGTCAAAGCGCAGCCGATCCGGATTTACATCGGATCCCGCCTGCTCTACATGGCTTCCCAGCACCTCCCGCAGCGCTTTCTGCAGAAGATGGGTCGCGCTGTGATTCTTGGCAATAGCATTCCTTCTGTCCGCATCCACTGTCAGCGTAACCGTATCACCCAGGCGCAGCGTGCCGGACGTCATCTGGCCCACATGGACAATCTTTCCGCCCACAGCCTTGAAGGTATCCTTTACCGCGAAGTTTCCATTCGCGGAAGAAATCACGCCGGCATCTCCGATCTGACCGCCCATGGTGGCGTAGAAGGGGGTCTCATCCACAATGATGGTCCCCTCCATCCCCTCTGTCAGCGTGTCTGCCAGGCTCTCCTCGCCTTCCTCGCCCAAGATCTGCACCAACGCGCGGATATCAGACTTATGCTCCAGGCGATCGTAGCCCACAAACTCCGACGTCAGCGCCGGGTCCATCTCCTCATAGACGCTTGCGTCGGCGCCCATGTAATTAGTCGTTTTGTGAGCGTCCCTCGCCTTGCGGCGCTGCTCCTCCATACATGCGGTAAATCCCGCCTCATCGTAGGAGAATCCCTTCTCCTCCAGAATCTCCCCGGTCAGGTCCACCGGGAATCCGTAGGTGTCATAGAGCCGGAAGGTATTCTCCCCGGAGAGCACCCTGCTGCCGGATGCCACCATTTCCTGCTCCATCTGCTCTAAAATTGCCAGGCCCTGATCGATGGTCTTGTTGAACTTCTCCTCCTCCTCGGTCAGTACCCGGAAAATAAATTCCTTCTTCTCCTCCAGCTCGGGATAGCCGTCCTTGCTCTCGCGGATAACCGTCTCGGAGAGTTTCGCCAAAAACGTTCCGTCGATGCCCAGCATTCTTCCGTGGCGGGCAGCCCGGCGGATCAGCCGGCGCAGGACGTAGCCTCTTCCCTCGTTGGAGGGCAGCACGCCGTCAGATACCAGGAAGGTAGCGGAACGGATATGGTCGGTAATCAGACGGATGGAAACATCATCCAGAGCATCCGTGTGATAGGTCTTATCGCTCATCTCACAGATCCTATCCCGGATAGCCTTCATGGTGTCAATGTCGAACACGGAATCCACATCCTGCATGACTACCGCCAGACGCTCCAGGCCCATGCCGGTATCAATGTTCTTATTTTCCAACTCCTCGTAATGGCCTTTACCATCGCCATTGAACTGAGTAAACACGTTGTTCCATACTTCCATAAAACGGTCGCAGTCGCATCCCACTTTGCAGTCGGGTTTTCCGCAGCCGTACTTCTCGCCCCGATCGAAATAGATCTCAGAACAGGGGCCGCAGGGTCCCGCGCCATGCTCCCAGAAGTTGTCGCACTCTCCCGTCTCGGGATCCCGGTAAAAACGGGTAATCCTCTCCGCGGGAACGCCGATCTCCTTCGTCCAGATCTCGAAAGCCTCCTCGTCTTCTCCATAAATCGACGGGTACAGCCGTTCCTCCGGCATTCCCAGGACCCTGGTCAGAAATTCCCAGGACCAGGCGAAGGCTTCATGTTTGAAATAATCACCGAAGGAAAAGTTTCCCAGCATCTCGAAAAAGGTCAGATGGCGGGCTGTCTTTCCCACATTATCGATATCTCCCGTGCGGACGCATTTCTGACATGTGGCTACCCTTCTTCTGGGCGGAATCTCCTGCCCGGTAAAATAGGGTTTCAGCGGCGCCATACCCGCGTTGATCAAAAGCAGGCTGTTGTCGTTATGGGGCACCAGTGAAAAACTTTTCATAACCAGATGCCCCTTGCTCGCGAAGAAATCCAGATACATCCTTCGCAGTTCATTCACTCCATATTTCTTCAACGTCTCTTCCTCCGAAATCTATTGTTCTTTCTTCGAATCCTCCGCAGACGATTCCTTTTCTTTTGTGGACGTCCCGGTATTCTTTCTCTTCCACAGAATAATACCTGCGACAGTACTCAAAATGCTGACCGAGGCCAGCAAGAGAAATATCGCTCCGTATTGCACAAAGCTGAGCAGAACTTCCATTGCAGTCCGTTCCTCCTTCCTACGCTGACACGGATATCCGCAGACGTTCACATAGCATCGGTAGCATTATAGAACAACCCCGCCGTTTTTTCAAGGCGTCAGTTCCACATCCTCCAGAAGGTTGTCTCCGTCCGCTGCCGTAGTGGCCAGCGTATCGCAGCGCTCATTTTCCGGATGACCGTCGTGGCCCTTAACCCACCGGAAGGTTACCCGATGGGGCTTCATAGCCGCCAAAAGGGTCTGCCACAGATCCACGTTCCTGACCGGCTTCTTATCCGACTTCTTCCAGCCGTTTCTCTGCCAGTTGTCGATCCAATGGCTGTTGAAGGCGTCCACCAGATACTTGGAATCCGAGTACAGCGTCACATCACAGGGACAGTTCAGCTCCTGCAGTCCCCGGATCGCCGCCATAAGCTCCATGCGGTTGTTGGTGGTCTTCTTATAGCCGCAGGAGAGCTCTTTCTCATGGAGCTGTCCCTTCTTATCCACGTACTGAAGCACCACGCCGTATCCTCCAGGCCCCTCGGGATTTCCCCGAGCCGCGCCATCCGTAAATATCGTCACTTCCATCTCTATTCTCCCTCTATCTCAAACATCATATTCTCACGATCCATCTCCACCACCTTATCCGCCAGCCTCCCCAGCTGCGGACGGCGCTTGAGTTTCGCGATCAGTTCGTACTGTCTCCACAGGTGCATGGGAAAAACCCGATCCACATCCATATGGTTCAGAAAATATTCCATACCCAGATAATACATATCCTGCATCCGCCCGTCCAGCACCACAAAGGCCACGTCGATATGTCGGTTTTCTATCCGGTGCAGTTCCCGCTTGTAGGCGTTTCCGTAAAGTTCGCCGGAAAACTCCTGCTGCCCGGTATTCCACCAGTGGAGATCTCCGGCATGGTAAATTGTCTTTCCGCAGACCTCCACCACAAAGGCCACCCCCGCGTCGTTGGAGCGGAGGGTCTCTATTTTCATGCCGTCCACTTCATACTGGCACACCGGCGTCACAAACTGTATGGCGGATTTGACCTGGGGATCGATCCCGTTTCTCGTAAGATAATTTCTGCCCAGACGGATATCCTTGGACAGAATGTAGCGGGTATCGGGGCGCTCCTTCGCCCAGCGCAGCACATCCAGAGAAAAGTGATCCTTGTGGCTATGGCTGGCAAAAACGTAAAGCCGCTTGCTCTCCGGCAGTTCCGGAAGCTCCCCCTCATATCCGATATCCTTTATGGCGTCCCTGTCAAAATAGTCGAACAGCAGCAGCCGGTCATCCAGTTCCACCAGAAAACAGCTGTGCTGTATATAGGTCACTTTCAACATGTTATTTCATTCTCCGAATGACAGCGTTGGCCTTCGCATAGACCTCCTTCGGGTCAAAACTGATGTCGAAGGTTCCTCTCTCGTAGAGGATTTTTCCGTTTACCATGGTCATGGCCACGTTCTGCTTGCTTCCGCTGTAGATAATATTTTTCAGGATGTTATTCTCCGGCTGCATGTTGGGCTGGCAAAGATCGATCATAATCAGGTCCGCCTTCTTGCCCACCGCCAGACGGTCACAGTCGGCAAGCCCCATACAGCGGGCTCCGACGGTCGTAGCCATATATAACACTTCCTCCGCCGGAACACAGGCCGCGTCGTTCTCCCTTACCTTTGCCAGCGCCGTGGTAAGGAACATCTCCCGGAACATGTCCAGACAGTTGTTGCTGGCCGGGCCGTCGGTACCGATAGCCAGAGCGATACCCTCGTCAAGGAAACGCTTGATGGGCGCGATTCCGCTGGCAAGCTTTAAGTTGGAGGCCGGGTTCGTCACAGCCGTGAGCCCTCTCTTACGGAAAATCTCAAAATCCTTTTCCTCCATGTGCACACAGTGGTAACCGCCGCCGCCGTAAGCATACATCCCAAGCTCATCTGTCAACTGCGTGGGCGTCATGCCCCAGCGGTCCTTGCACTCCTTTACCTCCAGCGCCGTCTCCGCGTTGTGCAGAAACACCGGAGAATGATATTTCTGAGCCAGCGCCGCAACCCCTTCCATCAGTTCCCGGGAAGTGGTGTACTCCGCGTGGAAGCCGATGATAAAGGATGCCAGTTCGCCCATATCATTGACCTTCAGATAATTTTCCTCCAGTTCCTGTACACTGCCGCCAAAGTTGTTCAGGCCGCTGGTCTGCACGGTACGGAATCCGCAGTCGATGGAGGCCTGCGCGTTTTTCGGCGGGAAGAAATACATGTCAAAATTGGAGGTAATGCCGCTGGTCAGATACTCCATAATACCCAGAATGTCCAGCCAGTAGATGTCGTCCTCCACAAGCTGGGCCTCTCTTGGGAAAACCTGCTCCGTCAGCCAGCTCTGGAGCGGCAGATCATCGGCGTAGGACCGCAGAAACGTCATCGCCGTGTGGGTATGGGCGTTCTTGAATCCCGGCATCAGCAGATTTCCCTCAACGTCAATCTCCCGGTCCCAGAGAATGACCTCATCCCCCCGGCATACCGAATCCACGTCGCTGCCATCGCCGATATAGCAGATGGTGTTTCCCTTGACCCAGAGTTCCCCGTTTATGATCCGGTACTGTTTCTCCTCCTCCATGGTCAGAATCTTTGCGTTGTAAAACCGAATATTCATGATGCTGTCGTATCCTTTCTGTGAATGTTTTCGATGGACGCGGTAACCAGCGCCGTAAATTTCTCCGCCACCTGTCTTCCGGCCTCAATGACCTCCTCCTCGGAGAGCGGTGTGGGGGAAATGCCCGCCGC
>CASECT010000084.1 GCA_949286525.1 uncultured Eubacteriales bacterium
GCCTGTTTCCTCCCCCCTGGACGCTTTCCGAGGGACGAAAGGAGCAGCAGGAGAAAGAACCGGCGCTTTTGTGGCGCCGGTTCTCTCACAACTGCCCGCGGTGCGGGCAGTTGCGGGGTTTTGAAAGGGCGCTGTTCTGTACATGGAATCGTGGCAATGACGCTTTTTTCTGTAGAATTCGGCTGTCTCCTTAGAGCCGCAAAGAATGGCCGAGGCGTTCCAGGACCTTGAGGCACGAATACCGCCCTCAAGAATTGCGCCGCCTAAACAAATATAGGCAGCCTCCCAGCATAGAGCTCGGTGCAAAAACTGTGAATTGTTTGATAACTCTGCGCGGTGCCACTGGATATCTTTCCACTTTTGCGGTATGGTGTGTCGCTGACAAGGAGGCGACACGATGAACGACTACATGCAGGCTCTGCACCAGCGGTTCTGCCGGGAGCCGGACCGCCCGGAGCTGGAACGAGCGTTGGACGACGCCTACCATGCCCTCCGGGAGAACATCACCCGGCAGGACCAGGAGCTGCTGCTCCGTGTGCAGGATCTGGAGATCGAGCTGCGGGAGGAGACGTCCCTGGCGTCCTTCATCGCCGGGTTTCGGCTGGGCATGGGCATCGCCGGGGAGATCGAGCCGTATTCCTTCGAGGATGAGGAAGAAAAGCGGGCCATAGAAAGAGCCAAATCGCGGCATCCCCAGTCCAAAAATTGATACGCTATATACAAAGAAGTGCAGAAAACTTCTTTGCATAATTTCTTTTTTCTTTTTGCCCTTTCCGCTCCATTCTACTTGTTTTTTATCACTCTTTGACCTCACTGTTTCCACGTGTTCCGCACCGCACTGTGGCTGAAAATGTGGTCAAAACGCTCCCTGTCCTTTGCCGGAGACGGTTCCCCCGGCTGAGGTAGGGAGCCTCCTTATATCTCTGGATATCCGTTTTGCCAGTAAGAGCAGGACAAGGCAGGCGATTTCCGTTGTCTGCGGCTCAAGATTTACGCCGCTGTAAACAAAGCAAGAATGTCCTCACGGGTATCATAAAAACAGATAGGCTTCCAGATTTCTCATGCAAAAGCGAAAGTTAAATCTAACCGTGTCACCAAGTGCCTCTGGCCCAGGTGATGATCTGTTCCGCTGTCCCCTCGATCCCCATCACAGAGCTGTTGATGCAAAAGTCGTAGTTTTCCGGCGCACCCCAGTTCCGGCCGGTATAGGTGTCATAGTATTTCTTCCGCTGTTTATCAATTTTCCTGATGGCATCCTCCGCCTCTTTCTGCCCGATGCCCTCGATCTCCATTCGGCGTTTTACACGATCTTCGAAGGGGGCGCAGATGAACAGGCTGACCGTCGGGATACCGGCGGCGCGGAGGACGGCATCGGCGCACCGTCCCACGATGATGCAGGGACCCATCTGGGCCAGTTCCAGAATCACCTGGCTCTGCATCTCAAACAGGATGTCCTCCGCCGGCTGTCCCTTCCGCACCTGGGGGCCGCCCTCATAGATGCCGGTGAAAAGCCACGGATTTGGAGCCTTTTCTTCCCTGCCCGCGAACAGCTCCTCCCGCACTTCCGCCTTCTGTGCCGCCAGTGTGATCAGTTCCCGGTCATAGCACCTGACGTTCAGTCTCTCCGCCAGATGTTTCCCGATTTCCCGGCCGCCGCTGCCGAACTGGCGGCCCAAGGCGATGATCGGCGTCCTCATGTTACGATCCCCCCCCTGCAGGTCTGTTCCGCGGCCGGGGGCGTTTCCGCCATCCGCAGGGCCGCTCCCCGGACATGGTCCTTCAAAAGCTGATCGGCAAACCGGATCAGTTCCTCGGGCGTTTCGCGGATATTCCCCAGCAGCCACTCC
>CASECT010000085.1 GCA_949286525.1 uncultured Eubacteriales bacterium
TCCGGAGCTATTGACTTTCCTGTTTATCGGAGGTATGATGGTTTTAACAATTAAATAAATGCTTAATTGATTAAAAATAAAATTGAAAAGGGAGAACATGGATATGAAAAAGACTTACAAAATTGATGTGGACTGCGCGAATTGCGCTAACAAGATGGAGGAGGCAGCCAAAAAGACTGCCGGCGTCAAGGACGCGACGGTAAATTTCATGACATTGAAAATGATCGTGGAGTTTGAGGAGGGCCAGAGCCCGAAGGATGTCATGGAGGAAGTCCGGAAGAACTGCAAAAAAGTGGAAGACGACTGTGAAGTTTTTCTGTAACTTTCGCGGAAGATTTTGCGGAGCACTTTGGAGAAAACAGGCCCCTTTCCTGAAAGGCTTCGGAAGGAGCTCGACGGGAAAGGGTGCTTTTCGAATATTAAATAAACAAATAAGCAATTGTTTAATTATTTGTATGTAAGGGAGCGTGTATACATTATGAATAAGAAGCAGAGGAAGATGCTGATCCGAATCATTGTATCAGCCGTTTTGATGATAGCGCTGAATTTTGTGCCGGTGCAGGGCGTGCTGCGGTTTCTCCTGTATCTGGTCCCCTACCTGATCGTCGGGTACGATATTCTGCTCAAAGCGGGAAAGGGCATTCGGAACCGGCAGGTTTTTGACGAGTGCTTCCTGATGGCTATCGCGACGGTGGGCGCCATCGCGCTGGCGGTTTATGAGAACAGCGGCGATTACACGGAGGCCATCGCGGTTATGCTTTTTTACCAGGTAGGCGAACTGTTCCAGAGCTACGCGGTGGGAAAGAGCCGCCGCAACATCAGCGATCTGATGGATATCCGCCCCGACTATGCCAATATCGAGCGGGATGGAAACCTGGAAAAGGTGGATCCCGATGAGGTGGAGATCGGCAGCGTGATTACGGTGCAGCCCGGAGAGAAAGTACCCATTGACGGCGTGATTGTGGAGGGGACTTCCACCTTGAATACCAGCGCCCTGACCGGAGAGAGTCTTCCCAGAGACGCGAAGGAGGGGGATGAGATTGTCAGCGGCTGCATCAATATGACCGGCGTGCTGAAAATCCGTACCACGAAGGAATTCGGGGAGTCCACGGTTTCCAAAATTCTGGACCTGGTGGAGAACGCCAGTTCCAGAAAATCGAAATCGGAGGATTTTATCTCAAAATTTGCCCGGATCTACACCCCGGCGGTCTGCTATGCGGCGCTGGCGCTGGCCTTTCTTCCGCCCCTGGTGCGGATGCTTTTCCTCGATATGCCCGCGGACTGGGAGAGCTGGCTTTACCGCGCCCTTACTTTCCTGGTTATCAGCTGCCCCTGCGCGCTGGTTATCAGCATCCCGCTGAGTTTCTTTGCCGGGATTGGCGGGGCCAGCAAGGCCGGCGTGCTGGTCAAGGGTTCCAACTACCTTGAGACCCTTTCCCAGACGAAGATTGTGGTCTTTGACAAGACGGGAACCCTGACCCAGGGCGTCTTTGAGGTAAATGGCATACACCACAGCAGCATCGATGAGGCGAAACTGGTGGAGTACGCGGCGCTGGCGGAGAGCGCGTCCTCCCATCCCATCAGCAAAAGCCTGCAGCGGGCCTACGGGAAGGAGATTGACCGTTCCAGAGTCTCGGATATTCGGGAGATCAGCGGAAATGGCGTGATCGCCAAAGTGGACGGCATGGAAGTGGCAGCCGGCAACGACAAACTGATGGAACATCTGGGTGTGACCTATATCGAGTGTCACGCGGTGGGCACGATTATCCACATGGCCATCGACAGCAAATACGCGGGTCATATCGTGATCTCGGACATTGTAAAGCCCCATTCCCAGAAGGCTGTCGATCTGTTGCGGAAAGTCGGAGTCAAAAAGACGGTCATGCTGACCGGGGACGCGAAAAAGGTGGCGGATCAGGTGGGGGCCGAACTGGGTCTGGATGAGGTCTGCAGCGAATTGCTCCCGGCTGATAAGGTGGAGAAAGTGGAGGAGCTGATCCGGAAGAAATCCGACCGGGAGAAACTGGCTTTTGT
>CASECT010000086.1 GCA_949286525.1 uncultured Eubacteriales bacterium
ATTGGTGTTTCGGATTAGCTCTTCCCGGATTTGTTTTTCTTCTACCGAGTACTTTGACTAACTGTTTCCAGAACCTCCGTTACGAAGACGCTTTGCTTTGGACCTTTCTGTCTTCGGTGGTCTGTACCTCCTTTTCTGGAATTCCTGAAATTCTGGTTGGATCTTTGTTTCCGGATTCAATGGATCGTCGTTTCTGATCTCCTTTAGAATTTGCTCAATTCCTTTTGTTGTCATTATAATATCGCACAATAATAAAAATGTCAACAGAAAAATCAGAAAATTTAGAAGAAATTTTCTGAAAAACTGATTGTTATAGGTGGGAAGAAATATGGTATGATAAAAAGAACGATGCGGGCGCGCGTCCGCTTCTGCAAGAGGGGAAGAGAGAAAAGGAGACGGACAGGAGGATGGACAAAAAGATGGAAAAGAAGATCGGATTTATCGGATGCGGAAATATGGGAAGCGCCATGATCGGCGGGATGATTGATGCGGGACGCGCGGGAGGGGAAAAAGCGGACGCCCTGGTGGCGGCGGATCAGGTAATGGCCTCCTGCGCCAGCGAGTCCTCGGCGAAGAAAAGAGCCGGAGCGCTGGGGATTGAAGTGACGACGGACAATCGGAAAGTGGCGGAATTTGCGGACATTCTCTTCCTGGCGGTCAAGCCGAATATGTTTGAGAGCGTGATTCCTCAGATTGCGGAAGCTGTAACGGAGAAGACGTGTGTGGTCTCCATCGCGGCGGGGCAGACCATCGAGGCCATCGAGAAAATGTTCGGGAAGAAGATTCATCTGGTACGGGCCATGCCGAATACACCGGCCCTGGTGGGGGAGGCCATGTCGGCGCTATCCCCCAATGATGCCGTGACAGAAGGGGAACTGGCGGAGGTCAAAGCGCTCTTTGAAAGTTTCGGTAAGGCGGAGATTGTGCCGGAGCGTCTGATGGACGCGGTGGTAGGGGTCAGCGGATCCTCGCCGGCCTATGTTTATCTGTTTATCGAGGCTATGGCAGACGCGGCTGTGGCTGACGGAATGCCCAGGGCTCAGGCCTACAAATTCGCTGCCCAGTCGGTGCTGGGAGCGGCGAAAATGGTTCTCGCCACCGGTCAGCATCCCGGGGAGCTGAAGGACGCGGTGTGTTCTCCGGGAGGGACGACTATCGAGGGCGTGGCGGCCCTTGAGGAGGCAGGGCTCCGCCGGTCGGTTATTGCCGGACAGAGGGCCTGCGTGAAAAAATCCAGAGAGATGTCAGTGCAGTGAAAACCGATGGAAGAACGACAGAAAAATGATAATTTACGGTAAACGGGAGGTAAGAAGATGGAGATTAAGAGTAAGGAAGAAATCAGATATCTGGTGGCGGATATGCTTCCGGAGGAAAAGGCGGCGCTCTGTTCCGGAGCGGACGACTGGAACACCACGACTATCGAGCGGCTGGGTGTTGAGGCTTGCAGAGTCAGCGACGGCCCTCACGGACTGCGGATGCCGGAGACGGATCCGGAGAAAATCCCGGACAATCACAATATGCAGGCGGTCAGCTTTCCGGCGGAATGTCTTTCCGCGGCCAGTTTCGATCGGGAACTGCTACGGCAGATCGGGGAGACTTTGGGAAAAGAGTGTCAGGCGAGAGGCGTTCAGGTGCTTCTGGGGCCGGGGGTAAATATCAAGAGAAGTCCTCTCTGCGGCAGGAACTTTGAGTATTTTTCCGAGGATCCGATGCTGGCGGGAGAGATGGCATCCGCTTATGTGCAAGGGATCCAGAGCGAGGGGGTAGGCGCCTGCATGAAGCATTACCTGGCCAACAGCCAGGAAACCAGGCGGACGACCATCTCCTCCGAGGTGGATGAGCGGACGCTGCGGGAAATCTATCTTCCAGCCTTTGAGCGGACCGTAAAGAAAGCGCAGCCCTGGGCGGTTATGGCTTCATACAACCGAATCAACGGGATTTTTGCCACGGAGCATCGAGAGTATCTGACCGATGTGCTCCGGTATGAATGGGGATTTGACGGCTGTGTCATGAGTGACTGGGGCGCAACCCACAATCGGGTAAAGGCCGTTGCGGCAGGCTGCGATCTGACTATGCCCGGCGCCAATAAGACGGATGGAGAGATTGTTGAGGCAATGGAGCGCGACGAGTTGGAGGAAGTTCTGGTGGATGAAGCCTGTGTCAATGTGCTGACCATGGTACAGAGAGGGTTGTCCGCAAAGCGAGGTGGAAATTTTGACTATGAGAAAGATCACGAGTTTTGCCGGCGTGCGGCTGCGGAGTCAGCGGTTCTTCTGAAGAATGAGAACGATGTTTTGCCCTTGACAAAGGATGCGAAGATTGCCTTTATCGGAAAATTTGCCGAGGAACCCCGCTATCAGGGCGGCGGCAGCTCCTGCATTAACACAAAGACGGTAACGTCGGTTATGGATCTGGCAGAGAGCATGACAAATATTACCTATGCCCCGGGGTACGACGGCATCTATCCCGACGAAAAGCTGATCACAGAGGCTGTGGCGGCAGCGAAGGAGGCGGATGTTGCGGTCGTTTTTGCCGGACTTCCCGCTCATATGGAGACAGAGGGCATTGACCGTGAGCATATGAGCATGCCCGAGAGCCATAACGCGCTGATCGCTGCTGTGGCAAAGGATCAGCCGAAGACGGTGGTGGTGCTCTACAACGGAAGCCCGGTGGAGATGCCCTGGGCGGACAGCGTGCAGGGGATCCTGGAGATGTATCTGCCCGGCGAGGCTGCGGGGGAGGCTACTATGGATCTTCTCTACGGGGACGTCAATCCCTCCGGCCGGCTGCCGGAGACTTTCCCGAAGCGGCTGGAGGATAATCCCTCCTACCTGTTTTATGGTGGGAGCAGAAATAAAGTGGAGTATCGGGAAGGCGTGTTTGTGGGCTATCGTTACTATGAGAGTAAGAAGACGGATGTGCTTTTCCCCTTCGGCCATGGTCTTTCCTACACCACTTTTTCCTGCAACAATCTGAAGCTGGATCGGGAGGAGATGAACCCGGAGGAACTGTTGACGGTCACTGTGGATGTGACCAACACCGGCGAACGGGCCGGAAAAGATGTGGTGCAGCTCTATGTGGCGGTAAAGGATTGCGAGATACCCAGACCGGTAAAGGAACTGCGGGGGTTTGAGAAAATCCTGCTGGCTCCCGGCGAGACGAAGACCCTGACATTCACACTGGATAAGCGTGACTTCTCCTACTGGAACGATGAGGCCCACTGTTTCCATATGCCTGAGGGCGTTTATGAGATCCAGATCGGCGCTTCCGCTCACGAAGTGCTGCTGGCGCAGGAGATCAGGGCAAAGGAGGAGCCGCTGGATTTGAAGATTACCTATGATATGACGTCTCTGATCGGCGATGTGGTTAAGAAACCGGCGGGAGCGGCCTTCCTGGACAGCCAT
>CASECT010000087.1 GCA_949286525.1 uncultured Eubacteriales bacterium
ATGGCTATCGGCGTTGTCTACGCCGGCGTTTTGCTTGGGGAGCAGGAACTTTCCCTGGCGGCGGCCACAGCCCTTTCCATCGGAATCGCAATCCAGAATTTTCCGGAGGGTGCGATTATCTCCATGCCGCTGCAGGCGGAGGGGATGAAAAAACCGAAGGCCTTCGCGCTGGGAGCACTGTCCGGGATCGTGGAGCCCATCGGGGCGATACTGACGGTTCTGGCGGCGGGACTGGTGGTACCTGTGCTTCCCTATCTGTTGAGCTTTGCGGCGGGCGCAATGATCTATGTGGTAGTGGAGGAACTGATCCCGGAGATGTCTCAGGGAAAACATTCCAATATCGGCACGATCGCCTTTACCGCCGGGTTTACGCTGATGATGATGCTGGATGTGGCGCTAGGGTAAGGCTTCGGATGACCGCGGGTGGCCCGGTTGACAAAAAGAGGACGATGGTATATGATAGTGATAATTCCTAGTGAAACGATAGGAAATAAGGAGGTATGTCATGTCAGATATCAAAGAGAGTGTGGTGGAACTGATTGGAGGGACGCCGATGCTGCGGCTGCATCGTTATGAGAGCGCGGCGGGGGCGCAGGCTGAGCTCTATGCCAAGCTGGAGTATCTGAATCCGGCGGGATCGGTAAAGGACCGGGTGGGGCTTGCCATGATTGCGGATGCGGAAAAACGGGGAATTCTGAAAGCGGGGGGGACGATTATTGAACCCACCTCCGGAAATACCGGCATTGGCCTTGCGGCGGTGGCTGCAGTCCGGGGATACAAGGTTATCATTACGCTGCCGGAGACCATGAGTGTGGAGCGGCGGACATTGCTTCGGGCCTACGGGGCGAAACTGGTTCTGACTGAGGGAGCGAAGGGGATGACCGGCGCCATTGAAAAGGCGAAAGAGCTCCAGGCGCAGATTCCGGGTTCCGTAATTTTAGGGCAGTTTGACAATCCGGCAAACGCCCGGGCCCATTATGAGACCACAGGACCGGAGATTTTTGCCCAGACAGACGGGAATATTGACATTTTCGTGGCCGGCGTGGGCACCGGAGGAACTATTACCGGTGCGGGCGGATATCTGAAGGAAAAGAAACCGGATGTGAAGGTTGTGGCGGTGGAGCCGGCGGCAAGCCCGGTGCTTTCCAAAGGGACGGCGGGCCCCCATAAGATTCAGGGAATCGGAGCGGGCTTCGTGCCGCGGATTCTCGACACCGGGATCTACGACGAGATTTTGCCCATCGAAAATGACGACGCCTTTGCCGAGGGAAAGCGCTTTGCCCTGACGGAAGGAATCATGGTGGGAATCTCTTCCGGCGCGGCCTTAAAGGCTGCTTCGATCCTTGCCGCACGGCCGGAAAACGCCGGGAAAAAGATAGTGGCCCTTCTTCCGGATTCGGGAGATCGTTATTTGTCCACGCCGCTGTTTATGGATGAGGAGGATCTATGCTGATTTCTACAAAGGGGAGATACGCTCTGCGGTTTTTGCTGGATCTGGCGATGCACAGTGAAGGCAAACCGGTCAGGGTAAAGGATGTGTCCGCCCGACAGGAAATTTCGGACAAGTACCTGGAACAGGTAGTAGCCACATTGACCAGGGCGGGGTTTGTGCGAAGCATTCGGGGACCCCAGGGCGGGTATCTGCTGTCCCATGATCCCGAATGGTATACTATGGGAAAGATCCTGCGGCTTACGGAAGGATCTCTGGCGCCGGTGGCCTGCCTGGAGACGGAAGAGAACCTCTGCCCCAGGGCGGAGGGCTGTGTGACGCTGCTGTTTTGGAAGAAAATGAAGGACGCCATTGACGACACCGCCGAGGGCACTACCCTGGCGGATCTGGTCCAGTGGCAGAGACAGCGGGAGATGACGGATTAGCGGTCATCTCCCGTTTTTTTTACGCCAAAGACAGCGATCAGCACGAGAATCAGAGACACAGCGCTCATGCACAGGAAGGAAATGTTGACGCCCCGCATGGAGGCCTCTTTAGCCGGGAGCGTGGCGGAGGCGCTCCGGGTTACCGCGTTCATGATACCCACAAACACGGCGGTTCCGATGGCCCCGGCGATGGTCCGCAGGGAGGTCAGAAGCGCGGTTCCGTCAGCTATTTTTTCCTTCGGAATGCCGCTGTTGCCCCAGGTAACCAGGGACATCAGAAGACATCCGATGGAGAGGTTGCGCAGGGCGTTTAAGAGGACGGCGGGCAGCAGGCTTGTGTCCGGACCGATGAATACCATGCCCAGATTGCTGAGAAACATGCAGAGGGAGCCGGCCATAAACAGTTTCTTCATGCCGAGCCGATCATAGAATTTCCCGGCGAAGGGGCTGATTATGGCCATGACCAGGGAGCCGGGAAGAACGGCGAGACCCGAGACGGTGGCAGAGTAGCCCATGGTGTTCTGTATGTAGAGGGGCATCAGCATGGAGGCTCCCATCATAACCAGATAGAGGAATACGCTGCCGATAACGCTGAGAGCATACTGGCGGCTCTTTAAGATGCGCAGCTCCAGAAAAGGCGTCTCAAGATGAAGCTGTCTTATCACAAAGCAGAAAGCGGCAGCCAGACCTACGGTCAGAATACCCAATACCGGAAGGCTCAGGAAAGGATAGCTTCCGATATTTCCGATACCGAGCGTCACGCCGCCGAAGGCAAAAACGCTCAGAAGGAAGGAAACGGTATCAAAACTGCTGACAGATGTTTCCAGTACGTCGGTAAAGACGGAAAGACTCCAGATTAGGGAGGCAAAAATGATCGCAATAGAGATGAAGAAGATGGCCCGCCAGCCGATGGAATCCACAATCAGGCCGGCCAACGTGGGAGCGATCACGGGAGCAGCTCCGATGGACAGCCCGTACCAGCCCATGGCGGTTCCGCGTTTTTGGGGCGGATAGATGGTCAAAATGATAACCTGAGCCATGGCGCTCATAATGCCGTTTCCGCTTGCCTGGAGCACACGGGCAATCATCATGACCGGAAAGCTGGGTGCCACTGCGTTTAAAAACAGTCCGGCCAGAAACAGCAGCAGACTGCAGATGTAGAGACGCCTGGTTGAGAATCGGCGGATCAGAAAGGCGGTCAGGGGCATCATGATACCCATAGCCAGAGAGTAACCGCTGGTCAGCCATTGGCCGGTGGTGGCGCTGATGGACAGATCCTCCATGATGGAGGGGAGGGCTGTGGTCAGAGCGGTGGATAAGAGCGAGGAGGCAATACAGCTGACCACAATGTTCAGGAAAATCAGGTTTCGTCTGCGGTCCGTGAGGGTGGTTGTGGGTTGTTTTGCTTCTGCGGTTACGTTATTCATTTCTTTTTCTCAGCTCCTGTTCCATATGAAGATAATAGTCGTTGATTTTAGTAAGTATCTCAAAAAAACGCTGCCGGTCCTCTTCTGTCAGCGGCGTCAGCATGACTTTGTCGTTGGCCTTTTTTTCCAGACGCACAGCGTCGATTTTTTCTTTCCCGGCGGAGGTAAGGGTAACCAGCCGCATACGTTTGTCCCTTAAGGACGGGCGGCGCTCAATCCAACCCTTTGCCTCCAGCCGGTTTAAAAGTTCGCCGGTGGAGGCGGGACGAATGTGCAGAAGGTCTGCCAGTTCCCGCTGGCTGACGGCCCCCGCTCCGTCCAAAATAGCGAGGCAGTAGTACTGCCCCCGGGAAGGGTCGTCGCTTCCGGAAATTCTGTCGTGATACCGCTGATTTCTCCGGCAAACCTCAAAGAACAGCGTGATGATTTGTTCGTCCTGTGAATCCATGAGTATGCTCCTGTAAATCTGTCTGTAGACAGGTATGAAATTTAATAAGGTACCTGATATATTTTAGGCAGGTACCTTATGATTTGTCAAGAGGAATTTGCCTGCTTTTATGAAAAACAAAATCCTATTGACTCGATGGGAATAATAGGATAATATGACAGGGACAAATTACAAGGAAGGAAAATATAAAATGAGCAACGGCAGCAAAAACCATAAAGAGTACCATTTCGAGACACTGCAGCTTCACGCGGGGCAGGGACAGCCGGATCCGGCCACGGGAGCCCGGGCAGTTCCGATTTACCAGACCGCGGCCTATGTGTTTGACAACTGCGAGCAGGCGGCGGATCGTTTTGAACTGAAGGAGAGCGGGAATATTTACGGGAGACTGACGAATCCCACCCAGGAAGTGCTGGAACAGCGCATGGCGGCGCTGGAGGGAGGAACGGCTGCGCTGGCTGTGGCATCCGGGGCGGCGGCCATCACTTACGCGGTGCTGGCCCTGGCGAAGGCCGGGGACCACGTGGTGGCTCAGAAGACGATTTACGGCGGGACCTATCATCTGCTGGCCCACACTCTGGCGGACTACGGCATCGAGACATCCTTTGTGGATATCCACGATCTGCAGGCGGTGGGAGCTGCCGTTCGCGGGAACACGAAGTGTATTTTTATCGAGACCCTGGGGAATCCAAACAGCGATATCCCGGATATTGACGCGGTGGCGCGGATTGCCCATGATCACGACATTCCTCTGGTCATCGATAACACCTTCGGGACACCCTGTCTGATCCGGCCCATCGAGCACGGGGCGGATATCGTGGTACACTCCGCCACAAAGTTTCTCGGCGGACACGGGACGACCCTTGGTGGAATCATTGTGGACGGAGGGACTTTCGACTGGAAGGCCTCCGGCAAATTCCCCTCCATCGCCGAGCCGAATCCCAGCTACCATGGAGTGTCCTTCGCGGAGGCGGCGGGGCCTGCGGCTTTTGTGACCTATATCCGGGCCGTGCTGCTGCGGGATACGGGAGCGGCTATCTCCCCCTTCAACGCCTTTCTCCTGCTGCAGGGTATCGAGACCCTGTCTTTGCGGCTGGAACGTCATGCGCAAAATACCAGGCGGATCGTGGAGTATCTGGCGGGCCATCCCCTGGTGGAATTCGTCAGCCATCCCTCCCTGTCAGATCATCCTGAGCACGGACTGTATCAGAAGTATTTCCCACAGGGCGGAGGCTCCATTTTTACCTTCCGGGTCCGGGGAGGAGAGGAGCAGGCCAGACGGTGGATCGATCATCTTGAGATTTTTTCTCTGCTGGCAAATGTGGCGGATATGAAGAGCCTGGTCATCCATCCCGCTACGACCACCCATGCCCAGCTGACGGAGGCGGAGCTGGCACAGCAGGGGATCTACCCAAACACCGTCCGCCTCTCCATAGGAACCGAGCATGTGGAGGACCTGATTGCCGATATGGATCAGGCCTTTCGCGCGATCTCCCAGTGATAGCTGCCGCTGCCGACCTCTTCTGTCTGCATGTTCGGTAGACAGACTGTGGCGGTGGCGTTGCAGGGAACGGTTACATCCATGGAGAATGTTCTGCCGTTGTCCCGAATCTCCCACTGGCAGGAAGCTGTTCCCTGGGCGGTCTCGAATGTTCTGGCGGCGGAGATCAGTTTTTCGTCCGGCTGCGGGGCGAAGATCAGGTGGGTGTAGCCCGGCGTGTCAGTGTCGATGCCGGCCACGTTTCGGAAGATCCAGTCGTCCACGCAGCCGAAGGAGTAATGGTTGAAACTGAGGCGGCCGGGCGCGCCTTTTTCATCGTAGCCGTACCAGCTCTCCCAGATGGTGGTGGCGCCGTGATCCACCTCGAAGAGCCAGGAGGGGCATTTGTCCTGCCACAGAAGTGTGTAGGCCAGATCCCGGCGCCCGATTTTGCAGAGGGCGTCCAGAAGGAAGGGCGTCGCCAGAAAACCGGTGTCCAGACAGTTCTGGTTGTCGCGGATCAGTTTTACCAGATGATCCGCGAAGGTCTGCTGATGTTCCTGTGGAACCAG
>CASECT010000088.1 GCA_949286525.1 uncultured Eubacteriales bacterium
TGAAACTTCATGGACATTTCCGGGAAGTTGCTGTATGATGTACTCATAAAGCATATTATTTTTTTTGAAACGATTCTATACTGATCTGACAGAGAACTTATCTATCGCATTTCTGAAATTCTATGCTTTATCACTCGACAAATGAAAAGCGGAAATTTCGGAAATGCGCGGCAGGCCGGCTGGAACAGTAATTTTTTCCATAAGCCTGTATGATTGATTCGCCCTGCCTGTTCTGAAATTTCCGGGAAGGAGGTTTCATGGGGCAAAAAGACATGGTGGAAAAGATCATGGAGGATTACCCGGATGTGTTCGCCGACATCGTAAATGTCCTGCTTTTTGATGGAAAACAGGTTGTCTCTGAGGAGGATCTTAAAGAGACAGGGATGCGGTCGCGGTTTAAGGCGGACACGGGGATGATCCATGAGAAGGAACGGGACGTGGGCAAGTATTGGATCCGGGACGGAAAGGTTCAGGCGATAAAGCGCTGGAGCGGGAAACAGAGATCTTTGTGGGAGCTGTTCGCGCGGAAAGAAAATTCCGGGGATGGCGGACAGACATACGCACAGATCTGTTCCTTCGCGGAGGATTATCATATGCGTATCTTCGAGATCGCGTACCTGTCAGAGCGACAGTTGGCGATGTTCCGAAGTGATTTCGGATTGTTGGCGGAGTACATTGTCCGCAAGCGGAAGAATGAACCCTTTCAGATTCCGCAGAACCGTCAGATACGGCACGTGGATGCGTTTTTGAAGATACTGTCGGTATTTGCGGATGAGAAGTATGTGAAGGAATGCGCGAAGAGTCTGATCGAGCGCGACAGGAAAGGAGAACGGATTATGGGATGTGATATTTCAGCGGCATGGGCTGATTTGGGAAGAAAAGAGGGCCTGGCCACCGGTCGTCAGGAAGGTCAGGAGGAGATGAGTCGTCTGATCGCCGTCATGCTGCGGGATGGAAGGAGTAAAGAGCTGGAACGCGTGGCTGTAGACAGAGAGTTTCGCCGGAAGATGCTGGAGGAATATCATCTGGTTTAGGAGCGTAAAAGACGCCCGGGACTGATTTCCCGGGCGTTAAAATATTGATCGCAATTTTCTGTGAGAATTATTTCTCTTTCTTCGCCTTCTCAATCTCCTGCATCTTCATGGCGCGAACCTTCAGGGGAAGGCCGAAGAGGGTAATGAATCCTTCCGCGTCGTGGTGGTCATACAGATCGCCTGTGGTAAAGCTTGCCAGAGACTCGCTGTAGAGAGAGTAGGGGGAGGTGGTGCCGGCCTTGATGATGTTGCCCTTGTAGAGCTTGAATTTCACTTCGCCGGTTACATACTGCTGAGTGGACTCCACGAATGCCTGTACAGCCTCGCGCAGGGGAGTAAACCACTTGCCCTCGTATACGATCTGAGCCAGTTTATTGCCCATGTCTTTCTTTACCGCCATGGTGTCGCGGTCCAGAACCAGCTCCTCCAGCTGAGCGTGAGCCTCCATCAGAATGGTTCCGCCGGGAGTCTCGTAGACGCCGCGGGACTTCATGCCGACCACGCGGTTCTCCACGATGTCTACAATGCCGATGCCATGCTTGCCGCCGAGACGGTTCAGCTCGCGGATGATGTCGGACACCTTCATCTTCTTGCCGTTGACGGAGGTGGGAACGCCCTTTTCAAAGGTCATGGTTACATACTCGGGTTCGTCCGGAGCTTTCTCCGGGGTAACGCCCAGAACGAGAAGATGATCGTAGTTGGGCTCGTTTGCCGGATCCTCCAGCTCCAGCCCCTCATGGCTGATGTGCCACAGGTTCCGGTCGCGGCTGTAGGACTGATCCGCGGAGAAGGGAAGGTCGATGCCGTGCGCCTTGCAGTAAGCGATCTCGGATTCACGGGAATCCATGGTCCACTTGTCGTCACGCCATGCGGCGATGATCTTCAGATCGGGAGCCAGAGCCTTGATACCCAGCTCGAAACGGATCTGGTCATTTCCCTTGCCGGTTGCGCCGTGGCAGATAGCGACTGCGCCTTCCTTGCGGGCAACCTCAACCAGCTTCTTCGCGATGCCGGGGCGTGCCATGGAAGTTCCCAGAAGATATTTGTTCTCGTAGACAGCGCCCGCCTGTACGCAGGGGACGATATAGTCGTCGCAGAATTCGTCCGTGATATCCTCAATGTATAATTTGGAAGCGCCGGAGAGCTTTGCCCGCTCCTCCAGTCCGTCCAGCTCCTCGCCCTGCCCGCAGTCTACGCAGCAGCAGATCACATCGTAATCGTAGTTCTCCTTCAGCCAGGGGATGATGGCCGTGGTGTCCAATCCACCGGAATAGGCCAGTACAACTTTTTCTTTCATCGCATGTTCCTCCATAGAAAAGTTCCTTGTATTTATATCAGAAGTAATATACAACAAAATCCTTCGGTATGCAAGTGTAAAATTATACATATTTTTAGAATAAATAATCAGTTTATATGGAAAATATATGAAAAAGGCGAAAACATTATATGAATAAATATTCGAAAAAACTTTAAAAAATATGGAAAAACATCTTTACGAATGGAAGGATTTGTACTAAACTAGTGTGAGTGTATTGTCAAAGAAATGAAAAGAGGGATATCAGATATGATAAAAGTGGGTATTATCGGAGCCACCGGTTATGCCGGCGCGGAGCTGGTCAGACTGCTGTCGGGGCATCCCGAGGCGGAGATTATCTGGTACGGTTCCAGAAGCTATGTGGATCAGAATTTTACAGATATTTACCGCAATATGTTTGCGATTGTGGAGGGCAAGTGCCTGGATGACAACCTGCCGAAGCTGGCCCGGGAGGCGGACGTGATCTTTACCGCCACGCCTCAGGGATATCTGGCGTCTGTTCTCACGGAGGAGATCCTGTCGCAGACAAAGATTGTGGATCTGAGCGCGGATTACCGGATCAAGGACGTACATATCTATGAGAAATGGTACGGGATCGAGCACAAGAGTCCCCAGTTTATCCCGGAGGCGGTGTACGGACTCTGCGAGATCAACCGGGAGCAGGTAAAGAAAGCGCGGCTTGTGGCAAATCCCGGCTGCTACACCACCTGTTCGATTCTGACGGCCTATCCGCTGGTCAAGGAGGGGCTGATCGATCCCCAGACGCTGATCATTGACGCCAAGTCGGGCACTTCCGGCGCGGGCAGAGGCGCGAAGGTGGCGAATCTGTTCTGCGAGGTCAACGAGAATATCAAGGCATACGGTGTGGCGACCCATCGGCATACCCCCGAGATCGAGGAGCAGCTGGGGTATGCGGCGGATCAGGAGATTACCGTCAGCTTTACGCCCCATCTGGTTCCCATGAATCGCGGCATTTTGGCGACGGAGTACGCTTCCTTAAAGAAAGTGACGCTGCCGGACGGATCGGTGGACTATCCCTCGACGGAGATGGTGCGCGCCGCCTACGAGAAATATTACGGCGATGAGACGTTCATCCGCCTGATGGCTCCGGGCGTATGTCCCGAGACCCGCTGGGTGGAGGGAAGCAATTTTGTGGATATCGGATTTGTCATCGACGAGAGAACCCATCGGGTCGTTATGATGGGGGCGCTGGACAATCTGGTCAAGGGAGCCGCCGGACAGGCAGTTCAGAATATGAACCTTCTCTTCGGCCTGGACGAGGCGGAAGGCCTTCGCCTGGCGCCGGTATTCCCCTAAGCCGCGGCCGGGGATCGGAACGAAACAACCGGAGCGGGAGCGCGGAGAAGCGGAAAGGGAAAGACGGAAGCGGAGAGACGGGAGAGAGAAGATGGAAAAGAGGAAAGGGATATGGAGTTTCATATCAGAGCCATGACGATAGAGGATTATCCCCAGGTGTATGATCTGTGGATGAGCATACATAAGTTTGCCATGCGCAGCATCGACGATTCCCGGGAGGGCGTGGAGCGCTTCCTGAGGCGGAATCCCGGTATCAGTGTAGTGGCGGAGGCGGAAGGCCGGATCGTGGGAGCGATTCTCTGCGGCCATGACGGGCGGCGGGCCGGCCTTTACCACGTCTGTGTGCGGGAGGACTGCAGAAAGCACGGCATTGGCAAGGCCATGGTAACTGCCTGCATGCGGCGGCTGCAGGAGGAGAAGATCAACAAGGTCTCTCTGGTGGCTTTCCGGGACAATGAGGTGGGCAACCATTTCTGGAACCGGGAGGGCTGGGAACTGCGGGAGGACCTGAACTGCTACGATTTTGTGCTGAATGAGGAAAATATAACCAGATTTAATCAGTGATTGGATCGGACAAACGAAAAAAACAGTAGAAAGGAGAGCGGATCATGAAAAAGATTGCGGGCGGCGTTACCGCCGCGAAGGGATTTTCGGCGGCGCACACGGCTGCGGGGATCAAATATCAGGACAGGGAGGATATGGCGTTGATTTACAGCAGCGCGCCCTGTCAGACGGCGGGCACCTTTACCAGCAACGTGGTAAAGGCGGCCCCGGTTAAATGGGACAGGAAACTGGTGGAGGAGAGCGATTATACCCAGGCGGTTGTGGTAAACGCGGGAATCGCCAACGCCTGTACCGGCGAGGAAGGGATGGAATACTGCCGCAGGACAGCGGAGTGCGCCGGCGAGGAGCTGGATATTCCGACGGATGCGGTATTGGTGGCATCCACAGGTGTAATTGGAATGCAGCTGCCCATGAACCGGATCTGTGACGGCATCCGTTCGATGGCGCCGCGGCTTTCCGGAGAGCTTGCCGCGGGAAATGGCGCGGCAAAGGCCATCATGACCACGGATACCCACGAGAAGGAAGCGGCGGTTACCTTTGAAGTGGACGGTGTGGAAGTCACAGTGGGCGGCATGTGCAAGGGCAGCGGCATGATCCATCCTAATATGTGTACGATGCTGAGCTTTGTGACCACGGACCTCGCCATCGAGAAGAATCTTTTGCAGGAGGCTCTTCGCGCGGTGGTGGAGGATACTTACAATATGATCTCGGTGGATGGGGACACATCCACCAACGACACCTGCCTTTTGATGGCAAACGGTCTGGCGGGCAACAGGAAAATTGCAGAGAAAGGCACTTCCTACGATGCTTTTGTGGAGGCTCTGATGGAAGTCAACCGGACTCTTGCCAGGATGATGGCCGGGGACGGGGAGGGAGCAACGGCCCTCTTTGAGGTAAAGGTTATTGGCGCCCGCTCGAAGGAGGAGGCAAAGATTTTAAGCAAGTCGGTCATTACCTCCAGCCTGACGAAGGCGGCGATCTTCGGACATGACGCCAACTGGGGAAGAATCCTGTGCGCCCTGGGGTATGCCGGGGTGGATTTTGACCCGGAGAAGGTGGATCTCTGGTTCGAGAGCAAAAACGGAAAAATCCAGATCATCGAAAACGGTGTGGCGCTGGATTACAGCGAGGAGGAAGCTACCCGGATTCTTACCTCCGACGCGGTAACGGCGATCTGCGATATGAAGCAGGGAAACGCCTCGGCCACCGCCTGGGGATGTGATCTGACCTACGACTATGTGAAAATCAATGCGGATTACCGGTCATAGCAGGAACATAAGAACGGGACAGCAAGCAGCAGGCAGTGGGCGCCGGCCGCAGATGCCGGCGCGGGAACGCAGAAAAAGAGGAAAAGAGGGAAAGTGCAGTGATACAGGAAAAGACAATGAATCGGGAAAAAGTGGATGAGGCCATGGCAAAGGCGCAGGTATTGGTGGAGGCCCTGCCCTATATCCAGCGGTTTAACCGTAAGATCATTGTGGTAAAATACGGCGGAAGCGCCATGATCGACGAGAAGCTGAAGGATCAGGTTATTCAGGATGTGACACTTCTGAAGCTGGTAGGATTCAAGCCTATTATCGTTCACGGCGGCGGCAAGGAAATCAGCCGCTGGGTGGAGAAGACCGGGATGGAACCGGAGTTTGTGAACGGTCTTCGCAAGACCGACGAGCCCACCATGGAGATTGCCGAGATGGTCTTAAACCGTGTCAACAAATCTCTGGTCCAGAAGGTGGAGAGGCTGGGCGTCAACGCGGTGGGAATCAGCGGAAAGGACGGCGGTCTGCTGCAGGCGGAAAAGAAGCTTTCAAACGGCCAGGATATCGGTTTTGTGGGCGAGATTACCGAAGTGCGTCCTAAGGTGCTGATGGATCTTCTGGAGAAGGATTTCCTCCCGATCGTGTGCCCCATCGGTATGGATGAAAATTTTGTTACCTACAATATCAACGCGGACGACGCCGCCTGCGCTATCGCCAAGGCGGTCAGCGCGGAAAAGCTGGCATTCCTGACCGACATCGAGGGAGTTTATCTGGATCCGGAGAACAAGGATACCCTGATCTCCGAACTTTCAGTGTCGGAGGCCCGGGAACTGATCGGAAAGGGATTTATCGGAGGCGGCATGCTGCCGAAACTGAATAATTGTATCGATGCCATCGAGGAAGGGGTTTCCAGAGTGCATATTCTGGATGGGCGTATCGCTCACTGCCTGCTGCTGGAGATCTTTACTAACAAAGGTATCGGTACCGCGATTATCGGAGATGAGGAGACGAGGTTTTATCATGAGTGAGAAGGAAACATATATAGACGAAGCGGAAAAGTATTTGTTCCATGTGTACAACCGTTTTCCGGTGGTGTTTGAGCGGGGCGAGGGCGTCCGCCTCTACGACACGGACGGAAAAGAGTATCTGGATTTCGGCTCCGGGATTGGAGTCATGGCCCTGGGTTACGGAGATGAGGAGTACAGGCAGATCCTGAAGGATCAGATCGATCGGATTCTGCACACCTCCAACCTGTTTTACCATCCGCCGCTGAAAGCGGCGGCAAAAGCAATGGTAAAGGTGTCCGGCATGGACAAGGTGTTCTTTACCAACAGCGGGGCCGAGGCGGTGGAGGGAGCCTTAAAGACCGCGAAGAAGTACGCTTATCTGCGAGATGGAGTCTCCGGCCATGAGATCATTGCCATGGGACATTCCTTCCATGGAAGAACGGTGGGGTCCCTTTCCGTTACGGGAAGCGAACATTACCGGGAGCCCTTCCTTCCCCTGATGGAAGGCGTTCGCTTTGCCGAGTTCAACAATATCGACAGTGTAAAAGAGCAGCTGACCGACCGGACCTGCGCGATTATTCTGGAGCCTGTCCAGGGAGAGGGCGGTCTGTATCCGGCCAAGGAGAGTTTTCTGAAGGAAATCCGCCGGATCTGCGACGAGCGGGATATTCTGCTGATTTTTGATGAGATCCAGTGCGGCATGGGACGGACCGGCTCCATGTTCGCCTTCCAGAAATTCGGTGTCCGGCCGGACATTCTGACCTGCGCCAAGGCCATGGGCGCGGGGGTTCCGGTAGGAGCCTTCCTGGTAACGGACCGGGTGGCGGAAGCGTCTCTTGTGCCAGGAGATCACGGGACAACCTACGGTGGAAACCCGCTGGTCTGCGCCGCGGTAGCCGGGACAGTGGATATTATGGAAAAGCGGAACATTGTGGGCCGGGTGGCGGAGCGGACCCCCTACTTTGAGAGGATACTGGATTCCTTTGTGGAGCGCTATGGCTTTGTGACTGCCCGCCGGGGCATGGGATTCATGCAGGGGCTGGTGTTGACAATTCCTGTTGGGGATGTGATCCGAAGAGCGTTGGATCATGGCCTGGTGCTTCTGTCCGCGGGCAGCGATGTGCTGCGGATGCTGCCGCCTCTGGTAACTACGGAAGCGGACATGGATGAGATGGCAAAACGTCTTGGCAGGGTCTTTGACGAATTTGAGAAATAAGAATGAAATATTTCTGAAATACTCTTGTAATAAAAGATCTTTGTTGCTAAAATAGGTGGCAAAGGCATTGAGATCTCCTTTCTAGCGATAGAAAGGAGAAATTCATTTGAAAAAGAAAGAATGGTATCACTGTTTTCTTCTGTTGGTCTGTTTCTTTTTGCTGGGTTTTCCGCTGACAGGCTGTGGCAGCGCATCCTATTTTGAGACGAAGGAGAGCGGCGACGGGACTGAGACATCCGACGGGACAAAAGATTTCGGAGATGGGACTGGGGAGTCGGAAACATCCGATGACGGCACAGAGACATCCGGTCAGGATCTTGGGGATCAGGACGGGGATGTGTGTTACGTCCATGTCAGCGGCGCTGTGACGCGTCCGGGGGTCTATCGGCTTCCCGCGGGAAGCCGGGTATATCAGGCCATTGAGATGGCCGGCGGGCTGACGGAGAATGCTTCCGAGCGGGAGATTAATCTGGCGGAAGGTATCTCGGATGGGCAGAAACTGTATATCTATACGAGAGAGGAGAGCGAGGCTCTTGCTGTCTCGGGAAGCGGGACTTCCTGGGGAGATGCCGGGGCAGGAACCGGCGGCACCGAGACCCGGGTTAACATTAACACGGCGGATAAGGAAGAACTTATGACGCTGCCGGGGATCGGGGAGTCCAAAGCGGAGGCGATTATCGCTTACCGGGAGGAGAACGGCGGGTTTTCCTCGCCGGAGGATATCAAGAATATTTCAGGAATCAAGGATGGGGTCTACAGTAAGATTGAGGATTCTGTCTGTGTAAATTGAGATTGAGGTGGCAAATGGCAAAGAAAGTACTGGTAGTGGATGACGAAAAATTGATTGTGAAGGGAATTCGCTTCAGCCTGGAGCAGGATGGGATGGAAGTGGACTGCGCCTACGATGGCGAGGAGGCGCTGCAGATGGCCACTGCCAACCATTACGACATGATTCTTCTGGATGTCATGCTGCCGAAGATGGATGGTTTTGAAGTCTGCCAGCATATCCGGGAATTTTCCGACATGCCCATTGTAATGCTGACAGCGAAGGGGGATGATATGGATAAGATCCTCGGCCTGGAATACGGGGCTGACGACTATATTACCAAACCCTTCAATATTCTGGAAGTAAAAGCCAGGATCAAGGCGATCATGCGGCGTACCTCCGCCGCTCCGGCAAAGGAGAAGGAGGCGGAGACGGTAATTGTCTCCGGCGATGTCCGCCTGGATACAGACAGCAGACGGCTGTACATTAAAGATCGGGAGATCAATCTGACATCCAAGGAGTTTGATATGCTCCAGCTTCTTGTTACCCATCCGGGCAAGGTATACAGCAGAGACAGTCTGCTTCACGCCATCTGGGGAGAGGATTATCCCGGCCATGCCAGAACCGTTGACGTGCATATCCGCAGGCTGCGGGAGAAAATCGAGCCGAATCCCAGCGAGCCAAGATATGTGCTGTCCAAGTGGGGCGTCGGATATTATTATCAACAGTAGCGGGTGTGTCGATGAAAAAAAATATTTTTTTTCGAAATAAGGGAAAAAGCCTGAGGATCCGGATGATTGTGCTGATTCTTCTGATCGGTCTGATACCGGCCACCATCATCTCTCAGGCTTTCATGTTTCTATATGAGATGCGTTCCATAGAGAGTGATGTGCAGGATATTACCACCACGATACAGACATTTAATCACGAGGTGGTAACTACGGGCTATCTGAACGGGAACGCCTCCGCGTCTCTGGATGAACAGCTTCCGGTTCTGGCGCAGGCCTACTCCGGCAGAGTAATGCTGATCAATTCCGCCCTGCGGGTCGTCAGGGATACCTACAATGTGGATGTGGGAAAAACCATTGTCTGGGATCATGTGGTAGAGAGTATGAAGGGATCTACACAGTCTTTTTACGACAGAGAGAACGATAATCTGATCGTTGCGGTTCCGATGATCTCTCAGGACACTGAGGATCAGACGGTGGAGGGCGTCTGTCTGGTAAGCAGATCCACCGCGTACATTGATCAGAACTTAGCGTTTTTCCGGGCAGTTCAGATCATCGGGCTCCTGCTGATCTATATCATTGTAATCACGGCTGCGGTGTTGTATTCCGCCAGATTCGTGAAACCATTAAAGCGTCTCTCTGTCTCCATTTCAGAGGTAACGGACGGCGTGGAAGAAAAGCTTACGCTGAAGGAGGACTATCGGGAACTGCGGGAGATCGAGGAAGGACTTGCGGCATTTATGGAGAAGATGGCGATCATTGACGAGTCCCGCCAGGAATTTGTCTCCAACGTGTCCCATGAGCTGAAGACGCCGCTGACATCCATGAAAGTGCTGGCAGACTCCCTGAATGGCCAGGAAGATGTGCCGGTGGAACTTTACCGGGAATTTATGACGGATATCGGCAGTGAGATCGAGCGGGAGAATAAAATTATCAATGACCTTCTCTCGCTGGTCAAGATGGATAAGTCGGCGGGATCCATGAATATTACAAAAATGAACATGAATGATGTTCTGGAGCTGATTTTAAAACGTCTGCGGCCCATTGCCGAAAAACAGCATGTGGAACTGGTATTTGAAACCTTCCGGCCGGTTACGGCAGAGATTGACGAGGTCAAGTTTACCCTGGCGATTTCCAATCTGGTTGAGAACGCGATCAAGTACAACCGGGAAGGCGGATGGGTTCATGTCTCCATCAATGCCGATCATCAGTACTGCTATATTAAGGTGGAGGATTCCGGCATCGGTATCCCGGAAGAGAGCCTGGATCATATTTTTGACCGGTTTTACCGGGTAGACAAATCCCATTCCAGAGAGATTGGGGGGACCGGTCTGGGGCTGGCCATTACCAGAAACGCGATCCTTCTGCACCGCGGAGCCATCAAAGTACATAGCACGGTAGGAGAGGGGACGACCTTTGATGTGCGGATCCCTCTGACCTATATTGCGAAGGAGGAGAACGGATGAAAAAGCGTTTTGCGGCTCTTTGCCTGATCGTCTGTCTGTTGATTTTGATGACAGCATGCGGTAAGGAGAATGAGAGCGCAAAGTTTTATCTCTATTATTTGAATATGAATTATACAGGGATTGTTTCGGTGGAATACGATATGCAGGCGGAGGATGCGGAGGGGCAGGTTCACGAAGCTATCCGTATGCTCTCATCGGAGACCGGAAGTGTCGATTACATGAAAACGATACCGGATGCTGTGGAAGTGGAAGATTTTCGATTGGACAACGGAACGCTGGCGGTGTATTTTAATGTGGATTATTCCCAGCTGGAGACTTACACGGAAGTTATGGTCCGGGCGGCGGTGGTAAAGACATTGCTGCAGATTCCGGGAGTGGACAGTATAACTTTTTATGTATCAGGCAATCCGCTTTCAGACAGTACCGGGCAGCTGGTGGGCGCCATGGACAATGACAGTTTTATTGATGATTTCGGGCAGGAGAGCGAGTCGCTCCTGACGACCACGCTGACTCTCTATTATGCCAGCGCGGATGGACAGTCTCTGATTCGGGAACAGCGGGAAGTACATTACAGCAGCAATACGCCTCTGGAACGGCTGGTTTTGGAATATCTGATGCAGAAACCGGAGACAGAGGGGGCACAGAGTGTTTTTTCCTCCGGGACGAGGCTGATCAGTGTTTCGGTGTCGGACGGCGTTTGTTATGTCAACCTGGACAATACGTTCCTGAACCGATCCGGCAATATTTCAGAGAATGTGGCGATTTATTCCATTGTCAATTCACTGTCGGAATTGGATCAGGTCAGCAGGGTGCAGCTGTTGTTTAACGGAGGAGAAAATTCTCTTTCGCTGGGTGGTGCGACATTGCCTCAGAACAATATCTATGAGAAAAATTTGTCTCTGCTGAGAAATAGCGGAGAAGAGGAGGAGTAAACTATTTGCAGAAGAGAATCTTGCTCTCCTTTGCAGTGATGTTTGTGCTGGGGACTGCCTGGATTCTGTACGAGCACTGGCTGTTTTGGGCGGCCGGTGCCCTATGGCTTCTGATTCGATGGCGTAAAAGACCGTCCGGATGCGGGGCAGGGAGATGGCACAGGACAGCGACGTTTCTGATGTGTTGCTGTTTTTTGCTGGGCGCGGCGCATGGGGCGGCGGGAACCGCATCTGCGGAGGCACGGCGGGGAGTACTGTCGGCGGCGGGTACCGTGGCAGGCTGTGGGGAGATTGTCAAAAAGGAGATCCGACAGGATCAGACCATCTATCATCTTGACGGAGTAAAGCTGGAAGATCAACAGCGGTCTATTGGCTCCGTTCTTCTTTATCTGGATTCAGATATCAAATCACAGAAAAAGGAATTTCAGATTGCGGATACGATTTCCTTTACGGGGGAATCTGTTCCGTTTCGGCAGGCTCGAAACGAGGGCGGTTATGACGAGGCATCCTATTACGGCAGCCTCGGTTACACGGGAAAAATCTATGGCGATACAGCCTCGTTAGAAAAGGAGGCGGCTGTTCCCTGGAAGGAGAAGCTTTTTCAGCTCCGCTGCCGCTGGCAGAGACTGTATCTCGAGACGCTGCCGGGGGAGGAGGGCGGCGTACTTTCCTCCATCGCGCTTGGGGACAAATCTGAGCTTTTGCAGGAGGTAAAATCTCTTTACCAGGCTTCCGGCATCGCGCACATTTTGGCGGTCTCCGGCCTCCATGTGTCGGTGGTGGGCATGTTTCTGTACCGGCTGATGCGCCGGTGGGGCATCGGGTTCGGCCTGGGCGGTCTGATTTCCGGCAGTCTGGTTTTCCTTTTTGCGCAGCTGTGCGGCATGGGGGTGTCGGTTCTGCGGGCCGCCGGGATGTTTTTTCTCTATCTGATCGCCCAGTATCTGGGAGAGGCTTACGATTCCCTGACGGCGCTCGGAACTATGGCGGTCCTTCTTCTATGGTCAAATCCCTTTTATCTGCAGAATTCCGGATGCATCTTTTCTTTCGGGGCAGTGTTTGGTGTTTCCGCCGTAGCGCTTCCGATACAACAGCGATACATTGTCTGGAGAAAAACACGCCTGGAGGAAAAATACCGGGGATACCACAAAAAGACCCTGACGGAGCGGATCTTTGACGGTGTCGCGGAAAATTTCCTCTTTTCCATCGGTATTCAGCTCTTTACCCTTCCTATGACGGCGCTCTTTTTCTATGAGGTACCTGTCTACAGCCTCTTCTTAAATATCTGTATTCTTCCCTTTATGACGCCTCTTCTGGGTTTTGGACTGGCGGCGGGGGTAACGAGTGCCTTCTCTGTGGAGCTGTCAAAGGCATTATTGTTTCCCTGCCATGTGATTCTATATGCTTACGAGTGGCTCTGCGATTTTTCTCTGGGACTTCCCTTTGCCCGACAGATTCTGGGAGCGCCTCCGGTCTGGCTGCTTCTGTTGTACTATTTCTGTCTGTTTTTCGCTCTCTATCGATGGGAAAAGAAAATTTTATGGCAGGCGGCTCTCATTTCCACAGGAGTCATCAGCTTCTTTGCTCCGCGGAAAAGCGTGTTTGAGGTGGATATTCTGGATGTGGGGCAGGGGGACGGCATTTTTCTCTCCAGTGAGGAGGGCGTTCACTTTTTCATCGACGGCGGCAGCAGCAGTGAGGAGGATGTCGGGACTTATCAGATTCTGCCCTTTCTGAAATACAGAGGGATACGGAGTATCGACTACTGGTTTCTGACTCACACGGATGAGGATCATGTCAACGGGTTTACGGCGTGTGTGGAGGCAGGGTATCCCGTGAAAACGCTGGTGTTCCCGAAAAACGGCGTGAAGGGGGAAGCCTGGGAGAAAATTGCATCTCTGGCAGAGGAGCATGGCATAAAAATACAATATATGGATGTGGGGGACCGCTGCGGAACAAAGACACTGGAGCTGGAGTGTCTGTACCCGGGAGACGGAGAAGAAGAGGAGGATACGAATGGGGCATCGCTGGTACTTTTCGCCCGCTGCGGCAGCTTTTCGGGGCTCTTTACCGGAGATATCGGCGCGGATCAGGAACAGGAGCTCTGTGAGGGCCTTCTTTCGGATCGGATGGAGAACTGTCGAAGAAAGATCGGGGAGGACGGAAGACTGACGCTTCTGAAGGCGGCTCATCACGGGTCGAAGGATTCCAACAGTGGAAAGCTTCTGAAGCTCTGTCAGCCGAAGATTACGACGATTTCCTGTGCCGCCGGAAACAGCTACGGTCATCCGGGCAAGGAGGCAGTGGACAGAATGGAGGAGGTGGAGACAGAAATTCTGCTTACCATGGAGCTGGGCAGAATCCGACTGACCATGGATGAAAATGAGGTTGTCGCGGAGGGTTACTTGGACTTGAAGGAGTGAGGGATTCTGTGATAAAATAGCAGACATGAAAACGATCGATGAGGATATTGCAACAAGACAATTTCAGAAAGCATACCTGCTTTACGGCGATGAGGATTATCTGAAGCTGCAGTATAAGAACAAGCTGTTGGAAGCCTTGACAACACCCGGTGACACTATGAATTTTTCCAGCTATGAGGGGGAGGGAATCCCGGTGGGAGAGCTGATCGACCTGGCCGAGACGCTGCCCTTTTTCGCGGACCGAAGAGTGATTCTGGTGTCAGACAGCGGATTTTTCAAGAAGTCGAAGGATGATCTGGCGGAATATTTGCTGCAGCTTCCGGACACGGTCTGTTTCCTTTTTGTGGAGCGGGAAGTGGACAAGCGGACCAAGACCTGCAAGGCGGTACAGAAGGCCGGACGCGCGGTAGAGTTTACCATGCCGGATGAGAAAACGCTGGCCCGTTGGATGGGAACGCGCCTCAAACAGGCGAAGAAAACCATTTCCAGAGAAGCGTGGGGGGAATTTCTGAAGCGCACGGATGATAGCATGGAGAACATGGACCGGGAGATGGAAAAACTCCTGTCCTATACCCTGGATAAGAATCACATTGAACTGGAGGATGTGCAGACGATCTGTGTGCAGCAGATTCAGACAAAGATTTTCGATATGATTTCGGCCATCGCGGCAAAGGACAGCCGCAAGGTCATGCTGCTCTACCAGGATCTTCTGGCGGCCAGGGAATCGCCCATGCGGATTTTATATCTGATTGTGCGGCAGTTCCGTCAGATGATGGTCATTCAGGAGATGTCTCAGCAGAGAAGGGATGTAAAAACCATTGCGAAACAGGTGGGAATGCCGGATTTTGCCGTCAGGAGAAACCTGGGGCTGTGCAAAAATTTTACCCGGGAGCAGATGTATGGACTTCTTCAGGACGCGGCGGAATTTGACGAGGAGATTAAGACCGGTCGGATCGAAGAACGGCTGGCCGTGGAACTGCTGATGATGAAATACGCGTGAAAAAAACCACCAGCATGACGGGACTGGTGGTTTGTTTTATGCTTGATAAAAGATGATACTTAAGCGATCTTGTTGACAGCTTTTGTCAGGCGGGATACCTTTCTTGCCGCGGTATTCTTATGGTAAACGCCCTTGCTTGCAGCCTTGTTGATCTCGGAGATCGCCTCCAGAAGAGCAGCGGAAGCAGCCTCTTTATTGTTCTCTGCCACAGCAGTCTCAACTTTCTTTACATAAGTCTTCACTCTGGACTTGATCGCTTTGTTTCTGGCTGTTTTGGTCTCTGTTACCAGGATTCTTTTCTTAGCGGATTTGATATTAGCCAATCTGTACACCTCCAATGTAATCGAACTGAAATTTATCTTGTTACATTGTAGCCGGACACGGACAGTTTCAATGTAAACATACTCGTTTATTTTAATGTGGGAACAGGTTTTTGTCAATACATAATTTACGAAAAAGCGGGAAAGATATGAAAAATGCTGCTGGTCGTGCCTGCGTTCCGAGAGACTGCTCGGACGCTACCCGGCAAAGAGACGGCGGATCACAAAAAAATAAGGGGTATGCGTTTATGTTTCAGATACGAACAGATTTGGCTATGGAGACTTCTGAGGACTGTCAGAAGGCGAAGAAGGATATGAGGGGGATTTCTGTAGAGCAGAAGCGGGTGGGAGAAGATATTGTGCTAACCAAGGTAAAGGTGGAGACAGAGAATGGCGCGAAACAGCTGGGGAAGCCCAAGGGTACTTACATTACCATCGAGTCTGATAAGATGACGGAACAGGATGAGGGGTATCATCTCGATATCTCTCGGGCATTTTCACAGATTCTGACCCTTTTTCTCCCGAAAAGAAGGGAGAATCTCAAGGTGCTTGTGGCAGGGCTTGGCAACCGGGAAGTGACGCCGGACGCTCTGGGCCCTCAGGTGGTGGATCATCTGTTTGTGACCCGGCATCTGCTGCAGGAGTTCGGGCATTACCTGATGGAATTGGAAAACGGCTGCAGTGTCAGCGGTATCGTGCCTGGGGTCATGGCCCAGACCGGTATGGAGTCGGTGGAGATCATGCGGGGCATTGTGAAGGAGACCAATCCGGATATTGTGATTGTCATTGACGCGCTGGCAGCAAGAAACGTCAAACGGCTGAACCGTACCATTCAGATTACAGACACCGGTATTGTGCCGGGATCCGGAGTGGGAAACCATCGCAACGCCATTAATCAGGCGAACCTTGGTGTCCCGGTCATTGCGGTAGGCATTCCCACAGTAGTGGATGCGGCCACGATCGTGGCAGATACTTTTGTTACCCTGATAGATATCATGGAGGAAACAAAGCAGCAGGTTGAATGGAAGGATTCTTTTGATCGTCTCAATGAGGCGGAGAGGGAGGAGCTGGTAAGAGAGCTGATTTCTCCAAAGATGAATACCATGTACGTGACGCCGAAGGATATAGACGAGGAAGTGCGGCGGCTCAGCTTTACGATTTCGGAGGGACTGAATATGACCTTTGTGCCCGGAGAACCGTTCTAAATTTTCTGTGTGCTCATATACTGTATCGTTTAGGAGAGGACGCATATGAGACATTTTCAGGGACAGGTTGGGGCATGGATCGGCATTGGTATCTGTTTTTTTCTGTTGATTGGAGCAATAGGGACAGGGACAGCGGAGGAAGACTCCCTGGCAGTCAGTGTTCAGGAACAGATGACAGCAGATTTGTATCGGCAGGCGGCAAAAATTTTTCTGCCGTCTGCCTTTTATGAACGGGAAGACGAGAGCGCGGTGTCCTGGCTTTTGGGACAAATGCAGCATGTGCTTCCTGTTTATGCGTATATGGGGGAAAGGCGGCAGATGACCGGCACATCAGAAAGTTCTCTGGGATATTATGAGGTGTTGGCAAAGGAAGCGACAGATGAGGCTTATATCGACGGGGACGGAAATCTCATCAGCGCCGTGGAAAAGTCCATCGAGGAAAACGAGGCCAACCGTATAACCATCCATCGGGAAAAGCTGTTGGATTACGACTATCTTGTACAAAATTTTTACCGGATTGACCGGACTACCACCATCTCGTCCGATCAGCTGAACGCATCGGAACTCCTGGCAAAGGATCTGACGATTGACACGAACGCGGGAGGCCCGGTCGTTCTGATTTACCATACGCATTCTCAGGAAGGATATGCGGATTCCGATGGGACGGAAGCTATGACAGTGGTGGGGCTGGGGGACTATCTTGCCACGCTGCTGCAGGAAATTTACGGGATTCCTGTGTTGCACGACAAGGGGCAGTATGATCTGCCAAGCAGGGACAGCGCCTACTCCAAGGCGGAGCCGGCGATCACGCAGATTTTAAAGGACAATCCCAGCATTCAGGTGGTTATTGATCTGCATCGGGACGGTGTGGCCGAGGGGACCCGTCTGGTCAGTCAGGTCAACGGGAAGGATACGGCGAAAATCATGTTCTTCAACGGCCTGAGCCGGACCACCGCCAACGGGGATATCTCCTACCTTCCAAACCCCTACATACAGGATAACCTGGCCTTTTCCCTGCAGATGCAGCTGGCGGCAGCGGAACTTTATCCGGATTTTACCAGACCCATCTATCTGAAGGGTTATCGCTACAATATGCACCTGTGTCCCAAGAGTCTGCTGGTGGAGGTGGGGGCTCAGACCAACACATTTGCCGAGGCGAAAAATGCCATGGAGCCTCTGGCGCATCTTCTGGCGCAGGTTCTTCTGAAACAGTAATATTTTTCCGGCGGGCCCATATATTGAAATATGGACAAGAAAGTAAAAGAAAAGCTGCTGGGGATTTTCCCGGTGGAGATGCGAAAAATTCTGACACAGGTAAACTGGCATGAGGAGACGCTGGAGGAAATCCGCGTCCGGGTAGGACAACCAATGATTTTTGTCTATGGAAACCGGGAGCGATTCTTAAGCAGAGAACCGCCCTATCTGACGGAAAACTGTCGAAATCCATGGATTATCACGGAACAGCAGATGCGTCAAATGCTGAATTTCATGTGCAGCTATTCTCTTTATGCCTATACGAAAGATCTGAATATGGGGTTTCTGACCCTTCCCGGGGGCAACCGGGTGGGAATTGCGGGAGAGATGGTACAGGAAGAAAGGAGGAACGCCGCCATGGAATATCCCTGTTTTTTTAACATACGTATCGCAAAGGAGAAAAAGGGCTGTGCCGCGGGGATACTTCCCTATATCTGTCAGGGGGCAGACATCTGTCACACATTGATCGCTGCGCCTCCGGGAGTCGGGAAGACAACATATCTGCGGGATCTAATTCGCCTGTTGTCTGACGAGAAAGCCGTGGGGAGAAATATCACGGTGGTAGATGAGCGCTACGAGATCGGAGCCGGGATTCATGGCATACCCCAGAATGATCTGGGTATGCGCACGGACGTGATCTCCGGATACAGAAAAGAGGAGGCGATGCTGCTGGCGTTACGTGCGATGAAACCGGATATTATCGCGGTGGATGAGCTGGGGGGCGACCGGGATGATCTGGCGGTGGACCGTATTGTGACATGCGGAGTGCGGCTGCTGGCCACGGCTCATGCCGGGAGTATAGAACAGCTCTGGCAGCAGAGAAGGCATCGTGTCTGGATGGAACGTCAGATTTTTCAGAGATACATATTTTTGCAGAAAATGCCGGATGGAAGCCGCCGCTTTTCCATATATAACGAGAAGGGGGAGAGGATGTGCTGAAACTGTTTGGCGCTCTGGTGCTTCTGGCAGGGGCGGCGGGGCTGGCCTTCTCGCAGATCGCCGGACAGCAGGAGCGGCAGAATGCGCTGATGGAGATGCGTTCTTCCCTGATCAGGATGAAGCAGCAGGTGGTGTACGTGGGGGTTAGCGCACCGCTGGTACTTGAGCGAGAAGTGGAGTATCAAATACATCCGTTGGCGGAATTTTATCGCTGTCTGATAGACCGTCTGGAGGAAAGAAGCAGCGGCAGCTTTTACGACGCGCTGCTTTTTGCTACAGGAAAAACAGACCGAAAGCCTTACCTGCGTGAGGAATGGGATATCTTTCTGAAAGCCATGGAATCATTGTTTTCTCTGGAACAGGTTAAGGAGGAGCAGGCTTTCGAGGGATACTTAAAACAGCTGGAGGACTGTATCCGCAGGGAACAGGAGGCAAAACGGGAAAAGAGAAAGGTAACGCTGAGCGTTACGCTGATGGGGGCGGCGATGGTTCTGTTGCTGCTGCTGTAGAAGTAGGAGGAAATATGCCGATTGGATTACTATTTAGAATTGCTGCAGTGGGCATTATTGTGACATTGTTATGTCAGGTACTGAAACACAGCGGGCGAGAGGAACAGTCCTATCTGGTTACCCTGGGCGGACTGATGATCGTACTGTTCTGGATCCTGCCCTATGTCGCCCAGCTCTTTGACATGATGCAGACGCTGTTTGAACTGTAGGGGAGGGATCGTATGGATATGTTGAAAATTGCAATGCTGGGGGTAACCGGCGTCTTTCTGGCTCTTCTTTTAAAAAGCCATAAACCGGAATATGGCGTTTTCTTAAGCCTGAGTGTGGGAATTATCATTTTTCTCTACGCGATGGACAAGATGGCAGTCATGATTTCTTATATCCGGCAGCTCCAGAGCAGTCTTCCAATAGAAGGGGAGTATGTGGGCACAATCCTTCGGATGATCGGCATTACCTATTTGGCGGAATTTGCCTCCAACATCTGCAAAGACGCCGGGTACGGGGCAATCGCTTCTCAGATGGAGATTTTTGCGAAGCTGGCGATTCTGGCTCTGAGCATGCCGATCCTGTTCTCTTTTATTCAGACTATAGGAGAATTTTTATGAGAAGGGGGATCTGGTTTCTGGTGGCGGCACTGTTGTGGGCGGCCTGTCCGGCGTCGCTTCTGGCTGCGGGGACGGCAGGGGAAATGCTTTCCGCAACGGAAAACGACCCGACCGATGGAACGCAGACGGACGGGGAACAGGTACGGGAACTTCTGGGAGAACTGAATGTCTCGGAGATTGACGATCTGCTGGAAGAGATGGATCTGCCGGAGGATATGAGTTTCGGAGACCTGGTTATGGCGCTGATTGAAGGGGAAGGGACGGCATGGGATACTATTTTTTCTTACGTATATGACGTTTTTTTCGGGCAATGGCAGGAGAATAAATCCTTCCTGATACAGATCCTGTTTCTGGTAGTGGGATTTGCGCTGCTCAAAAATTTTGCGCAGGTCTTTGACAAGGGGTATGTGGCTCAGGTCTGCTTCTTGTTGGTGTACTGCCTTTTGATGGTATTGCTGATGCGGTCGCTGTTTGTGCTAAATGAAGTGGTGTCCGACACTATCAATACGGTAATTGATTTTATGACGGCCTTTATTCCGGTATTTGCTACCACAATGGTGCTGGTATCCGGGGATGCGACTGCAGCAGGCTTTTATCAGATGGGATTTCTGATCATCTATATTCTTCAGTGGCTGTTGGGCTATGTGCTGGTTCCCTTTGTCCGGATCTATGTGCTGTTGGGGCTGATGAACCAGATTATGGACGACGCGCCTTTCGGAAAGTTGTCGGAGCTGATGTCTACCGGGATTTTATGGTGCCTGAAGCTGGTTACTTCTCTGGTACTGGGGCTGAATATCATAAAAAATGCCATCGCTCCACTGCAGGATTCGCTGACCAGAAATACGCTGCGAAGATCTCTTTCCCTGATACCGGGACTGGGTTCTACCATTTCAGCAGCTTCCGATCTGTTCCTGGCCTCCGGCGGGATCATTCGAAACGGTGTAGGGATGGCTGCCCTGGTAGTGCTGGTGGTAATCTGCGCGGTGCCGCTGATCAAGTTGATCTGCATGACTTTTTTATACAAATTGCTTGGGGCGGTGGTGGAGCCGGTGGCGGATAAGAAGATTTCCGGAGCGCTGCATGTGGTTTCCAACGGCAGCAGTATGCTTTTTCGGATACTGACGACCTGTATTATTTTAATTTTTCTCACGGTTGCTATGACAACTTTGCTCGGGCAGCAGATGTCCTGGTAGGAGGGAAGCGGAATGGAGTTTCTGTTTACATGGATTGAAAAATATATCACAATTTTTCTGCTGTTTGCGGTTATGTCCTACATGATTCCGCAGGAGACATATCGGAAATATATTCGTTTTTTCATGGAACTCGTGTTTGTATTGCTTCTGGCGGCCCCCATTTTCTCTTTCTTTTTTGAGGGGAAAATACAGCGCGCGGAAAATTTTTATCATTCCTTTACGGAGGAGATGGAGCAGAGGGAGCGGGAGGCGGAAAGCCGCGCCTTTCTGGACGAAGGGTATATGGAGTATGCGCTGCACGCACTGGAGGAGGCGCAGGGTCAGGAGGGAGAGCAGTGAGTCTGAAAAGAGCGTTGAACTATATCAGACATATGAATAAAACCCAGTGGATTACAGTTATTTTGGTGGGGGTTCTGTTGCTGGTTGTGGCGATTCCGGTAAATAATGGCGCAAATCAGGGGGCGGCCGGAACAGATGGGACAACAGATGCGGAGACGGAGGATACCCCCAGGGAACAGCAGGAGTATCAGGAATACCTGGAACAGCGTCTGGAGGAAATCTTAAAGACGATGGATGGCGTCGGAAACGTGCAGGTTATGATTACGGTAAAGGATAGAGGAGAGAAGGTAGTGGCAAAAGATAACGCAACCTCAAACAGCAGTACCACCTCAGAGGATGGCCTGGTGTCCAACGACTATACATCGGAGAGCACGACAGTCTATGACGGAGAGGATATGCCCTATGAGACAAAGGAACTTCTGCCGGAGGTGGAAGGCGTGGTGGTGGTTGCGGAAGGCGCGGGAAACGCGGCTGTGGAGACAGAGATTTATGAGACAGTAATGGCATTATTTGAAGTGGACGCACATAAAATATCAGTAGTTAAGATGCGTTTACAGGAGGGAACATGAAGCATATTTTTCGGAAAAATCAAATCATTGTGACGGCCTTGGCGTTGATGATTGCTGCAGCAGGTTATGTAAATTATACCTACAATATGAGTGAGGAAGATCTGGCGTCAAAGGCGGTGGATGGGGAAGAGGATACGATGGAGACGGCAGCGACAACACTTTCGGAGGATGAAATTTTTACAGATACGGAGGCTGACGCCGATGGAACGGATGCCGGTGCGGAAGGAGAAGCGGATATGGGGGACGAGGATGCCGGGGAAACGGTGCTGACCGGGAGCGACAGTGTCAGTATCGACCGGGCAGCGGAACTGAAGCTGAACAGAGAACAGACCCGCGCAGCCAACAAGGCCAGCCTTACGGAGGTTATCAATAATGCGGCCTTAACGGAAGGGGAAAAGACGGCGGCTGTGGAGGAACTCGCAAAGATATCAGACATCTCCGAGAGGGAATCCGCCTGTGAATTGCTGCTTCAGTCCAAGGGATTCGATGAAGCGGTAGTCAGCATTACCGACGATTCGGCGGATGTGATTGTAAATATGGCGGAGATAACCGATGCCCAGCGGGCTCAGATTGAAGATGTGGTACAGAGGAAGGGAAACATCTCTCCGGAGAATATCGTGATTTCTACCATGAACGGGGAGTAAAGGACGTACCTTGTAAAGAAAATTTAAAATACATATAGTAATGAATACCGGGATTTTTGTATGTGTTCGGGGAAAACAGAAGATAAAGGAGGACGTAACATGTTGATTGGAATTTGCGATGATGAGATTTCTGTACTGGGCGCCATGAGAAAGATGGTAGAGGATTACTGCAAAAAGAATTCTGTGAAAGCGGAAATCCGGTTATTTGCTTCAGGCGCCGAACTGGTGGCAGGAGCAAAAGACCTGGATCTGCTTTTTCTCGATATTGAGATGCCGGGGCTGGATGGGATCGCCGCCGGGAAGTTGCTTCGGAAAGAGAATCCTCACTGTAAGATTGTCATGGCAACCTGTCGGGATGACAGAATGAGAGATGCGTTTCAGCTGGAAGCATGTCGTTTTCTGAGCAAGCCTTTTGACGAGGCTCAATTTGCGGAGGTAATGGAAAGCTTTGAGCGGAGCATGACAGGATGTGAAAAAATTGAATTATGGGAGATGCGCCAGCCGGTAAGCGTGAGACAGCGGGAAATAGTCTATGTACAGACTTTTGACAGTTATACAGAGTTTATTGTGGGGAACCGTCTGATGCGGAGTGAAAAATCCTTAAGCGCACTGGAAGAAGAGCTTGACCCAAAGCTCTTCTTTCGCGTGAACAAAAAGTATATTGTGAATTTCAGCTATATTGACAGTTATGAAAAAGGTGTGCTGACGATCCGAAAAAAAGTGTTGACGGTTTCAAGGAGGAAAAAGAAGGAATTTGAGCGGCGTTATCGGGAGTTTGATTTGTATTTCCGTTGAAGGACAAGCCAAAAAACTGCAGATTGTAAGAAGTGGAAAACAGAAGATAGGAGAAATAAGATTATGTTGGAGAATTTGATTTTATTTGGAGTGTATGTGATTGAGGCGGTAAAGTACTGTTTGGGAGCGTACGTTGTATTTCGCGAGAAAGTGGAAAGAAAATGGCTGTATGTAGTGGGTGGCATGATTATGCTGGCATATTTGTTTATGATTCAGCCGTTGGAAAAGAAAAATAGTCTTGCAGTCTGGGGAATTATCATTTCAGCGACATTTATTAACATGACTGGAAAAATAAAAGAGAAATTGATACAGACGCTTCTTCTGGTTGTATTGTTGGTAAATATAGATGCTACGATAACTGCCTGTACGAAACAGATAAGTGATCACTTGTGGAGGGTAGGATATTCTCAAATTTTTTTGGATTGTCTGTGGGGATTGGTTATTTTATGCTTCTTATTCCTCCTGAAAAAGAATAAAGTGTATATAAAAAGATTTTTCCCAAAGAAAAATGCGATATATTTTATCGTCCTATTTTGTGGAGTGCTACTGGCCTTTACTGTTGAATCATTGAATTTTGCGACAGATTATGTTGCTAATGAGGCATTTCGGATTTTTTCAGCAGTAGTGGTTTCTGTATCTTATGTTGGTGTGTGTTTGCTGTGCTGGCTCTTGTTATATTTGCGCAATAGAAACGAAGAAACAGATAAGCTCCTGCAGATGGAGAAGATTTTTAATGAAAAGCAGGCTAATCATTATCGAAAATTATTGCAGAAAGAGGAGGAAACCAGACGATTTCGTCATGACATTAAAAACCATCTGATTTGTCTTAATATGCTGGCCTCTAATCAAAAATTTTCGGAATTGACGAAATATTTGAAGAGGATGAATGCAAATATGGAGAAGGCAGAGACGGTTAAATATTATACGGGAAATGAACTGTTGGATATAATCCTAAATGAAAAACTGTCTTCATGTGGCAATGATGTGGATATATGGGTACAGGGAAAGGTAGGAGAACATATTTGTATAGATGAAATGGATTTGTGCGTGATTGTGACAAATCTGCTTGACAATGCTCTGGAGGCAGTCGGAAAAATAAAGGATGGAAAGAAAATGATTCACATAAAAATTTTAATGGGGAAAAGATGGATGGAGCTGAGCATTGCAAACTCTGTAAAGGGGGAAGCTCATTTTGGAAGTGACGGTTTACCTGTAACGACAAAAGAGGACAAACGCATTCATGGGTTGGGATTAAAAAATGTAAAGAGAACAATTGAGAATTATGATGGAGAATTAACTTGTACGATGGAAGACGGGATGTTTGTATCAAAAATATTTCTTCCTTACGATAGCCATTTGCGGAGTTAACATACCGATTATGGGGTTTTGCTGGAAGGAGGAGAGAAAGTCTGTTATGTATAGTCGTGTGCACACTACTATCAGATGACAGGAGGGAAAACAATGGATATCATGCTGTTAAACTGGTGGACGGAATTGTTCGACTGGTTGTTTGGAAGAAAGTAATCATATTGTCGCAGCCACTTTTTGAAAGCGGCATTCTTTCACACGGAACATGGGGCGGAAAAGAAACCGAAAAAACATTGAAGTGAGACAAAAAACTTTCATCAGACCGGAAAACTCCGGAACGCCCGAAGGAGACAGCGCAGAAGGGAAAAAGGGGAACGCGAATGAATCGAAAACACATCGAAGACATCTTGTTCCGTATAGGTATTCCGTATGGGATGAACGGGTTCCGCTATATTGTGGATGCCGTATTGATTCTGGACCAGGAGGGGATTGATGATATCAAATATACATATCTGTATCATCTGATCGCCAACAGGAATCGATCCACCATTGACCGCGTGGAGAGAGCTATGCGATACGCGTTTTCCAGCGCGCGGAAAAAGAATACCTGCCGTGACCTTGTGGAATATTATATCGGATTGGTAAATACATCCAATTCCGCTTCTCTGCAGTTGCTGTATATCAGAATCAGAGCGGAAGATGCCGCCGCGGCAAAGAGAAAGCAGGAGATTCAAAAAAGAATTTCCGACATGAAATCAGGGAAAATTGCTCCGGGTGTCGAGGAAAAGTCGACACTGAAGCGGCAATTCTCTGATGATGTGGCGGACCGCCTGATCCGTCAGATGCTCAGACCGGAGTTAAAACTTACGGCCGAAGGAAACGCAGATCCATGCCCGGAAATCCCGGGTTTTGGGAGATATATGTTTCAGGAAAAGGAGGCATTCAGGGAAGAACTCAAGAGTCTGGTCAGAGAACTGGTTTATGAGATTATGGAAAAATAAGAACCACATCCCTTTTATCATCTGTAAGGTTGATAAAAGGGTTTTTTTGTCGAGACAGAAGAGGAATTGAAAAAATACGCCGCATTCTATATAATAAAGCAGATAAAAAGAAAGGGCAGGTGCTGGATATGAAGCGTGTGATTCTGATCGTGTTGGACAGTGTTGGGATTGGAGAATTGCCGGATGCGGCGGCTTACGGAGATCAGGGGAGCAATACTTTGAAAACGGTATCTGAAAGTCCGTTTTTTTCCATGGAGAATATGAGAAAACTCGGGTATTTTAATGTGGATGGCGTAGATATCGGTAAAAGAGAAGTTCGCCCAAAAGGAGCTTTTGCCCGTCTTGCGGAAAAATCAAAAGGAAAGGATACGACGATTGGTCATTGGGAGATTGCCGGGCTTATCTCAGAGGCTCCGCTGCCAACCTATCCGAATGGATTTCCCGCGGAAATCATTGATGCCTTTTCCGCAGCCTGTGGCAGGGGAGTGCTTTGCGACCGCCCCTATTCCGGTACGGAGGTGTTGAAGGATTACGGGAAGGAACATATGGAAACCGGGAAACTGATTGTTTACACTTCTGCGGATTCCGTGTTCCAGATTGCCGCCCATGAGGATATTGTTCCGGTGGAGCAGCTGTATGATTACTGCCGGATTGCCCGGAAACTTCTTGTGGGGAAGCACGGCGTGGGCCGAGTCATCGCCCGGCCTTTTGTGGGTGAACCGGGTAATTTTACCAGAACGGTAAGGAGACATGATTTTTCTCTGGAGCCGCCGAAGACAACTATGCTGGATATCCTGAAGGAGGAAGGCTTCGATGTGCTTTCCGTGGGAAAAATTATCGATATTTTCGCGGAACGGGGGATTACGGACTATGTGCGCACTGAAGGGAATGCCGATGGAATTGACAAGACCATTCAGTGGATGCGGCGGGATTTCCGCGGCCTGCTCTTCGTGAACCTGGTGGATTATGATATGCTCTACGGGCACCGCAACGATGTGGACGGCTATGCGAAAGCTCTGACGTATTTTGACCGGAGACTTCCGGAAATTCTGGCGCAGCTCGGTTCCGAAGATGTGCTGATGATCACGGCGGATCACGGGTGTGATCCCGGCACTCCGTCGACGGACCACTCAAGAGAGTATGTCCCTCTGGTAATCTGCGGCGATTCTGTGGCTAAGGGGCGCAATTTCGGAACCGTTTCCGGAATGAACAGTATTGCTGCAACGATATTGTCATATTTTGACACAAAAAAGCGTTTGGAGGGCGAAGTACTTCCTTTTCTTGACAAAGAGCGGCAGGGTGGGATAAACTAATACAGTTTGAATAGATTTGCAGGAGGAGTCCATTGTGTCAGATTTGCGACAAGAGATAGAAAAGAGACGAACGTTTGCTATTATTTCCCATCCGGATGCCGGAAAGACCACATTGACGGAAAAATTCCTGCTCTACGGCGGAGCGATCAATCTGGCGGGTTCCGTCAAGGGAAAAGCTACGGCACGGCATGCCGTTTCCGACTGGATGGAGATTGAGAAGGAGCGAGGAATTTCCGTGACATCCTCTGTTCTCCAGTTTAATTACGGCGGTTACTGCATCAACATTTTGGATACGCCGGGGCATCAGGATTTCTCGGAGGACACATATCGGACGCTGATGGCGGCGGATTCCGCGGTCATGGTAATCGATGCGTCCAAGGGTGTGGAGGCTCAGACCAGAAAACTGTTCAAGGTCTGCGTGATGCGCCATATACCGATATTTACCTTTATCAACAAGATGGACCGGGACGCCAACGATACCTTTGAACTTTTGGATGATATTGAAAAGGAACTGGGAATTGCCACCTGTCCCATCAACTGGCCCATCGGCTCCGGAAAAAATTTCAAGGGCGTGTATGACCGCAATACAAGAAAGGTTATGACGTTTGCTGACACGTTAAAGGGAACGAAAGAGGGAACCGAGAAGGAGATCTCCATCGATGACGAGGCTCTGGTGGAGGAGATCGGCGAGGCGTTCCGGGACCAGTTGGTGGAAGAGATCGAGCTTTTGGATGGCGCCAGCGCGGAGTTTGATATGGAGCTGGTGTCGAAGGGAGAACTTTCTCCGGTATTCTTCGGGTCCGCTCTGACCAACTTCGGTGTGGAGACGTTCCTGAAACATTTTCTTCAGATGACCACGCCGCCGCTGCCAAGGAAATCGGACAAGGGAGTTGTGGATCCTTTTTCGGAGGATTTTTCCGCTTTTGTCTTCAAAATCCAGGCGAATATGAACAAGGCTCATCGGGACCGGATCGCCTTTATGCGGATCTGTTCCGGCAAATTTGAAGCCGGTATGGAGGTCTATCATGTGCAGGGCGGCAAGAAGATCAAGCTGTCCCAGCCACAGCAGCTGATGGCCCAGGAGCGGAAGATTGTGGATGAGGCTTATGCTGGAGACATTATCGGTGTCTTCGATCCCGGCATTTTCTCTATCGGCGATACGCTGACTACTGCCTCCGAAAAATTTGCCTTTGAGGGAATCCCCACCTTCGCGCCGGAGCATTTCGCGAGAGTCCGCCAGGTGGACACCATGAAGCGCAAGCAGTTCATGAAGGGAATTACTCAGATTGCCCAGGAGGGCGCCATCCAGATTTTCCAGGAGTACAACACCGGTATGGAGGAGATCATTGTGGGCGTTGTGGGCGTGCTTCAGTTCGATGTGTTGAAATATCGCCTGAATAACGAGTATAACGTGGAGATTCGAATGGAAAATCTTCCTTATGAGTATATCCGTTGGATTGAAAACAGGGATATTGATGTAGATAAAATCCAGGGGACATCCGATATGAAGAAGATCAAGGATCTGAAAGGACGTCCGCTGCTGCTGTTTGTCAACAGTTGGAGTGTGGGTATGACTCAGGAGAGAAACGAAGGACTTGTCCTCTCGGAGTTTGGAAGAGAGTAAAAGGTTTTTCTTCCGGTTTTCATTCAGAATTGGCAAAAGAGACTCTTTACAAACCATGTGAATTGTAGTAAAGTTTTTTTATCCATAAGATTATGCGAACAGAACAATGGCGTTCCGTTTCGGGCCTGCCGATCTCTATCGGCGGGCTTTGAGGTGGACGCTTTTTTCATTTTATCATTTAGGAGGAATGCTATGTCTGATCGAACCATTGACGAGATCCTGAATTTTGTGGAAGAAAACGATGTGAAATTTATACGCCTTGCCTTCTGCGATATTTTCGGGAATCAGAAGAATGTCTCCATTATGCCCTGCGAGTTGGAGAAGGCTTTTACCACGGGAATCAATTTTGATTCTTTCCTGGTTCTGGGCTACGATGATCCGGTGTACCAGGATCTGTTTCTTCTCCCGGACCCCACCACGCTCAACATTCTTCCCTGGCGTCCTCAACAGGGAAGGGTAATGCGTTTTTACTGTGATGTAGTTCTGGCGGACGGCACGCCCTATCCTTATGACGTGAGAAAATTTCTTAGAGATGCCCTGGCGGAGTGCTCGGAGATGGGATTTGCCTGCAGAATGGGATTGAAGAGTGAATTTTATCTCTTCAAGACCGACGAGGAGGGGCGTCCGACAGCGGAACCCTGGGATGAAGGAGGTTATTTTGACATATCTCCGCTGGATCGAGGGGAGAATATCCGCAGGGAGATTTGTCTTTGTCTGGAAGAGATGGGGATTCAGCCGGAATCTTCCCATCATGAAAACGGTCCGGGACAGAACGAGATTGATTTCCGCGCTTCCGATGCCATGAGTGCCGCAGATAATTTCATTACTTACAAAAATGTGGTAAGCGCGATCTCTGAACGAAACGGCGTTTATGCTTCCTTTGCGCCAAAGCCCATCAGGGGGAAGAGTGGAAACGGCCTGCATATGAAGGTTTCTCTTTTCCGAAAAGGTGTCAATCTGGAGGAGGTGGATCCGCAGATGAGTAAAAGTTTTATGGCCGGTGTGTTCAATCGCATGCGGGACATCACATTGTTTCTGAATCCTCAGGTGGAGTCCTATGAGCGTTTCGGCGAGAACGAGGCGCCGAAGTATATTACCTGGTCGGCTCAGAACCGTTCCCGTCTCATGCGGGTCCCTGTGGTGCACGGGAAGAAGGCGGGATTTATTCTGCGGTCTCCGGATTCCGGAATCAATCCTTATGCGGCTTTCGGTATGGTTATCCTTGCCGGATTGGAAGGGGTAAAAAACCGGGAAACCCTTCCGCCGCCTGTGGATGTAAGCATGCGCACTTTGTCAAAAGAGGAACGGGATGGGTACGACAAACTTCCGGCGTCGCTCCAGGAGGCAGTGGATTGTGCCAAAAAGAGCGCTTTTTTGAAAGAGAGTTCCTGCCGGAAGGTGGCTGATAGATTTATGGAAGTCATTGAGCGACAGCTGTTATCGTGAGAAAAAGTGAGGAGTTTGGTATGGAAAGGGCGCTAATCGTATGCGACGCACCCAAAGGGACCGCTTTTTTTCGTGATTATCTTGTTCAGAACGGCTGCGGCGAAGTTGAGACAGTAAATAATGGGGCGGAGGCGAGGCGAAGGATGGTAGAGGGAGAATACGATATCTGTATCATCAACGCTCCTCTGCGGACAGAAACAGGAGAACAGCTTTCTATAGAGTTGGCAGAAAAAAATATCTGTCAGGTTATACTGTTTGTAAAAGCGGACCGTATGGAGGAGATTACGGAAAAAGTGGAAGATTTTGGCGTTATTACCGTTGCGAAACCAATCAGCAGACAGATGTTCTGGAGTGCGCTGAAGCTGGCAAGGGTAACGCAGCGGCGGCTGACAATGGCCCGACGGGAGAATGCGAAACTGCAGCAGAAAATTGAAGATCTGAAACTGGTCTCCAGGGCAAAGCTGGTTCTGATTTCCTATGCCGGCATGTCAGAAGAGGAAGCGCATAAATATCTGGAACATCAGGCAATGGACCGGAGAATGCTCCGGGCGGATGTGGCCCGGGAAGTTCTGGCCAGGTATGAGCAATGACGGATACATACAAAAAAGCTATTAGGAAAGGAAGGGGACAATGACGAAGCATATTTTTGTTACAGGCGGAGTAGTTTCCGGTCTGGGAAAGGGAATAACGGCGGCTTCTCTGGGACGGCTGCTGAAAATGAGAGGATATAAGGTGGCTTCCCAGAAACTGGATCCCTATATGAACGTGGATCCTGGAACCATGAGCCCTTATCAGCACGGAGAGGTCTTTGTCACAGACGATGGCGCGGAGACGGATCTGGATCTGGGACATTATGAGCGTTTTACCGATGAGAACCTCAACAAATATTCCAATCTGACCAGTGGAAAAGTGTACTGGAATGTGCTGAATCGGGAGCGGCAGGGAGAATATCTGGGGCAGACGGTTCAGGTCATTCCTCATATTACGGAAGAGATCAAGCACTTTATTTATATGGGTGCCGAGAGCTCTGGCGCGGATGTGTTGATTACCGAGATTGGCGGCACTACCGGAGATATCGAGAGCCAGCCGTTTCTGGAGGCGATCCGTCAGATCTCCCTGGAAAAGGGTCATGAAAACTGCCTGTTTATTCATGTGACGCTGGTGCCCTGGCTGAGCGGTTCCAACGAACATAAATCAAAACCTACCCAGCATTCGGTAAAGGAACTGCGCTCCATGGGAATTTCTCCGGATATTATCGTTACCCGTGTGGATCGTCCGCTGGAGGAGAGCATTAAGGATAAAATTGCGCTGTTCTGCAATGTGAAGAAGGACTGTGTCATCGAAAACAATACGCTGGATTGTCTCTACGAGGCGCCTCTGATGCTGCACAGATACGGCCTGGACGAGGTGGTGTGCAGGGAACTGCATCTGGAGAAGAACACCATCGACATGAAGGATTGGGAGGATATGGTTCAGAGGATTCTGCATCTTTCAAAGACCGTAACCATCGCTATTGTGGGAAAATATGTTGCGCTTCATGACGCTTATCTCTCTGTGCGTGAGGCGTTGTTCCACGGTGGATACGCCAACAACGCAAAGGTGGAAATCGCCTGGATCGACAGTGAGGAGATTACCTTGGAAAATGTGGAAAAAACGTTAAAGGACGTGGATGGTATTCTTGTGCCCGGCGGCTTTGGAGACCGGGGAATCGAGGGAAAGATCCTTGCATGCCAGTATGCGAGGGAACATGATATCCCCTATCTGGGTATCTGTCTTGGAATGCAGGTGGCGGTTATCGAGTTCGCGAGAAATGTCTGCGGTATGGAAGATGCCGACAGTCGGGAGTTCAAGCCCAACGGCAAACATTTGGTAATCGATCTGATGGAGGAGCAGCTGGCTGTTCTGAGAAAGGGCGGCACTATGCGACTGGGAAGTTATCCCTGCCGGATTCTCCCGGGAACCATGCTGGAGAAATCTTATGGTCGGGATCTGATTGATGAAAGACATCGGCACCGCTTTGAATTCAATAATGTTTACCGGGATCCTCTGACAGAAAATGGATTGACTGTCAGCGGTACTTCTCCGGACAATGCAATCGTGGAGGCGGTGGAGGTGTCCGCAAACCGGTTCCATGTAGGGGTACAGTTTCATCCGGAATTTAAAAGCCGGCCCAATAAGCCCCATCCTCTGTTTGCGGAGTTTATCCGGGCCAGCCTGGAAGAACGCTGACAATTTCAAATTGATATGGCAAAACTTCGGTGGCTGTGGATCTATTTCAGATCCACAGCCGCTTCACGTTTGGGCTCGCATGTCAGGTGCATTCCGAGCTTGCGGAAGATTTTTTCATCTACCGCGGACAGCATGACGGAACAGTGGATTTCCAGTCCGCGCAGATTTGGAAGTTGTTCCAGGGCTTTTTTTGCCGCGTCGCTGTGGGCCGCGCTGATGGAGAGGGCAGTCAAAACCTCATCGGAATGCAGTCTCGGATTGCGGCTCCCGAGATATTTGGTTTTGAGACGCGTAATCGGTTCCAACGCCTCCGGGGAGATCAGAAGGATCTTGTGATCGATGCCGGCCAATTCCTTGAGGGCGTTGAGGATAACGGCTGCGGAAGAACCCAGCAGATCGGAAGTCTTTCCGTCTACCAGCGTGCCGTCCGGAAGTTCGATGACTGCGGCAGGAGCTTGGGTTTCGCGTTCTACATCCATGGCCTTGACAGCCACAGCCCGGTCTGCGGGAGAAATAGAGGCCTGTTTCATCAGAAGCTCCAGCTTGTACAGGGCGTTGGTAGAGCCGTGCCCGCGTTTCAGATTGCAGAGCTCCGTGTAATATCTGCGGATGATCTCATCTTTCCCGGCCTGACGACATACATCGTCGTCACAGATGCAGTTCCCTGCCATGTTGACGCCCATATCCGTGGGGGATTTGTAGGGGCATTCCCCGTAAATTCGTTCAAACATGGCTTTAAGTACCGGATAGATTTCTACATCCCGGTTGTAGTTTACCGTGGTTTCGCCGTAGGCTTCCAGGTGGAAAGGATCGATCATGTTGACGTCGTTCAGGTCCGCGGTAGCAGCTTCGTACGCCAGGTTGACCGGGTGTTTCAGCGGAAGGTTCCAGATGGGGAAGGTTTCGAATTTTGCATAGCCTGCGGAGATCCCCCGTTTATGCTCATGATAGAGCTGGGAGAGGCATGTGGCCATCTTTCCGCTTCCGGGACCCGGCGCGGTTACCACCACCAGTGGGCGGGTGGTTTCGATGTAGTCGTTTCTGCCATATCCCTCGTCACTTACAATGTGTTCGATATTGCCGGGATATCCTTCGATTTTATAATGGAGATAAGAGGGGATTGCAAGATCCTTCAGACGTCTGCGAAAATCATCCGCCGGTTTTTCTCCGCCGTACTGGGTAATGACGACGCTTCCAACATAGAGGCCACTCTGGCGGAAAGCGTCGATAAGGCGGAGCACATCCTCGTCATAGCTGATTCCGAGATCGCCCCGCATTTTCTGAGAGGCGATGGCGTCGGCGCTGATGACAATGACGATCTCGGCCTGATCTTTCAGCTGCAGGAGCATGCGCAGCTTACTGTCCGGCATGAAGCCCGGAAGAACACGGGAAGCGTGGTAGTCGTCGAAGAGTTTGCCGCCAAATTCCAGGTAGAGTTTGTCACCAAACTGAGCAATCCGTTCCCGGATGCGGGAAGACTGCATTTTCAGATATTTCTCATTGTCAAATCCGATTTTCATAGTTTACTTTGCTGCGGAATACCGGATCCGGCATCCGCGTCTCCTTTCCAGATCAGTGCATTTTGCAATCAGATCTCAGTATAGCATCCGTGAAAGTTATTGGCAATGTTTACGAGAGAAATACCATGGAAAAAGTCGAAAATATAAACAAAATATAAAGATTATGTAAAAAAAGATTGAAAAAGAAAGAAAAAAGTGGTAAATTGACTTCGCTGTATGCGGAAAAAATGGAAGGAGAAATCTATGGAAAAATTTTTTAAACTGAAAGAAAATCACACAACAGTTTCCACAGAAATCATGGCAGGTATCACGACCTTCTTTGCGATGGCATATATCATCGCGGTCAATCCCAGCCTCCTGAGTTCTGCCGGAATGGAGTGGGGCGCGGTCTTCCTCGCAACTATCATTTCCTCGGTTATCGGTACGCTGATTATGGGGCTTGTTGCCAATGTACCTTACGCGCAGGCGCCGGGCATGGGGCTGAACGCGTTTTTTGTCTATACCGTGTGCTTCGCCCTGGAGTTTACCTGGCAGCAGGCATTGTCCATGGTGTTCATATGTGGACTGATCAACATTTTTATTACGGTAACAAAAATTCGGAAGATTATTATCAAGGCGATTCCCGTATCCCTTCAGAATGCGATTGGCGGCGGTATCGGTGTATTTATCGCCTATCTGGGATTTCTGAATGCCGGTTTGATTACCTTTGATTCCGGGGTGCCTGCTATGGCAAACATCAATACGCCGAGTTTGTGGGTATTTTTGATCGGTCTGTTCCTGGCGGTAATCCTGACTCTGAAGAAAGTTAAGGGCGGTATCCTGATTGCCATTATTATTACTGCGATTATCGGTATTCCCTTCGGCGTTACCACTACAAGTGATACGGTCAGCTTTACGGAGGCACTGGGCGCGCTGCCGTCTACTTTCGGTGTAATCTTTACATCGGCAGGATTGCCCTCTCTGTTTTCCGATCCTGCCCGACTGCCGCTGGTTCTGATTACGATCTTTGCGTTCAGTATGTCTGATACATTTGATACGATTGGAACATTTATCGGTACCGGAAAGAGAAGCGGTATTTTTTCCGAGGAGGATGAGAAAGCTCTGGAGTCCAGCTCCGGATTTTCTTCCAAGATGGACAAGGCTTTGTTTGCGGATGCGACAGCCACATCCATCGGCGCGATCTTCGGTACTTCCAACACTACCACATATGTAGAGAGTGCGGCAGGTATCGGCGCAGGAGGCCGTACCGGTCTGACTTCCGTGGTTACGGCGATCTGTTTTGTGCTGAGTGCGTTTCTGGCAACCTTTGTCAGCGCGATTCCTTTTGCGGCTACGGCGCCTGCGCTTATTGTCGTGGGATGCATGATGATTTCTTCCTTTGCGGAGATCAAATGGTCGGATCTGGAAGAAGCTGTCCCGGCTTTCTTCGCGGGAGTGTTCATGGCGCTCTGCTACAGCATCTCTTACGGTATCGCTTCCGCGTTTATTTTCTACTGCGTGGTAAAGATTGTGAAGAGAGAGGCGAAGAGCATTCATCCGATTATCGCAGGCGTGGCGGTTCTGTTTATTCTGAACTTTGTCCTTCTGGCGATCATCTGATAACGATCAAATCATAAACTTTTTATAAAAACAGGTCCAGAGTTTTGCCATGGACCTGTTTTTTTGTTATAATTTTCTGAGAGAGTTATGATGGAAGGAAACAGTAAATGGCGGATCGTTATATCAAATGGGATAAATTGGACAATACGGCCAATCTATTCCCGGTAATCGCCGGGGAGAAGATGACAAACACTTATCGCATCAGTGTGGTGCTTACGGAAGAGATCCAGCCGGAGCTTCTGCAGGAAGCGCTGGACATGGTAACGCCGAAGATACCGGGGTTTAATCTGCGTCTGCGCAGCGGCATTTTTTGGTATTATTTTGAAGAGAACGGCAAGAAGGCCCCGCGGGTCCGGGAGGAGAGCACTTATCCCTGCCGTCTGATTCATCAAAGCAAGAATAACAGCTACCTTTTTCGCGTAACTTATTATGGGAAGAGGATTAATCTGGAAGTCTTCCATGTGCTGACGGATGGAATGGGGGGGGTTACTTTTCTGAGAGAGTTGACATACCAGTATCTGCGGTTGGCGCATCCTGATTTGCGCAGACAGCTTGGGGACAGGCTCAGCTCGGACACTTCCCTCAATCGGGAGGACAGTTTTCGAAAGAATTTTAAGAAAAGCCAGAAGAGTGCTTACAAGTCACAGAGAGCGTTTCTGATTACAGGGGAAAGACTGGCTTATGACGGGTTTGGCGTGATTCACGGTTTTCTTTCTATCACACAGTTGAAGGAGGTATGCCGTCGGTATCAGGTAAGCATCAATGAATATCTGGTGGGGGTGTTTATCTGGGCCACTTATCGGGAACACTATCGGAAGGTTACAAAAAAACGGCCGATCCGTGTGGCGGTACCGGTAAACCTGCGTCCCTTTTTTGATTCCAACACATCAAAAAATTTTTTTGTAATGATTTCCGCGGAGTTTGCGCCGGAAAAGGATGATTACACCTTTGAGGAGATTTTGAATATTACGAGGGAGAGCCTGCGCAGTCAAATAACCAGAGAGCACCTGGAACAGATTTTTTCTTACAATGTCTCCAATGAACAATTTCTGGTTGCCCGTGCCGTTCCGCTTTTTTTCAAAAATATAGTTATGCGAATTATCTATACGCAGACAGCTCTTGCCAACACGACGACGATTACCAATATTGGCAATATCAAGGTGCAGAAAGAGTATGAACCCTTCATCCGGGGGTTTCACTGTTTCCTTTCCTTCTCAAAAGGGCAGAATCTGAAGGCAACTGTCACTTCCTATAAGGACACACTGGTATACACTTACACATCGGCCTACGAGGATACATCTATTCAGCGGAGAGTGTTCCGCCAGATCGCGCTGGACGGTGTGGATGTGAAGATTGAGACGAATGGGGTGTACTATGAGTAGATGCAGTCATTGTGGGGTGGAGATACTGGACGATACGGAACATTGCCCGCTTTGCCACAGTGTCCTGGAAAATACCGGCAAAGGAAAGATGACATATCCGAACGTCTTCCACAAAATAAAGAAAATCAATTTTCTGTTTCGTCTGTTTTTATTTCTGGCGATTCTGTTTGGGGTGGCCGCTGTTTCGGTTAATGTTACCTTTCATCCGGAAATCTGGTGGAGTATGATTTTTATTGCGGCAGAGGTTTATGGTATCATCATGCTCTATCTTTTCACGAAGGATACCGGATACCGTATACGAATTATCGTCGGTATCTTCGGATTTCTCCTGTTTGACATTCTGGCAGACAGGATTACAGGGTATGCAGGATGGTCTGTCAATTATATGTTCCCGACGGCGATTCTTCTGGCTAATCTGGCAGTTCTGCTGCTGGTGCTGATTAACCGGAGAAACTGGCAGAGCTACCTGCTCTTTCAGCTGGGGGTGGTACTATTCGGCCTTGTGGGTATAGTTTTTGTTTTTCTCGGCTGGATTACTTTGCCAATACTCTCTGAGATAGCCTGTTCTGTAAGTATCCTGGTCTTTCTGGGGATGGTTATTCTCGGCGGCAGAACCGCCCGAAGCGAATTTCAGAGAAGATTCCATATTTGATGGGACGATAATGGTACAGATGATGTGATATTCTCTGTCTGTAAAGAAACCAGGACAGAGGAGGAACAGAAGAATGTACATGAATCGTCGGAAGTGGGAACATCTGATTTTGAGCGGAGCGACCGCGTTGATTGCGTCGGTGGGGATCTTTTTTGGGGCTTTGTGTCTGTTCCATATTGATGTAATGGATTGCGATCCGGCGAAAACGGCCTGCGTGTTCGCGGCGTTATCTGGCAGTATCTGGTGCATGCTTTTGTTCAGAAAATATTGACGGAAATGCGTTTGTTTTCTATAATCAAAAATAACGTAAATTTGACGAGGTGAAATCATGAAGTACATAAGAAAAAAATGTATGACATATGTTGCGACGATACTGCTCTGTCTGATGGCGGTACTTCCGGCACAGGCAGCACAGGTGGGGGGGACGACGTCCATAGCGGTGTCCGGTTCCTCCATGGAAGTGGGCGATACGCTGACTGTTACGGTACAGCCTTCTGCGGACGGAACCATTCGACTGCGGTATAACGGAAGTGTGCTTCGTCTTACCGATTGTGATGCCAGCGGATATACAACAGCGGGCAGCGAGGTAACCTATACCGGCGGCGCGGCAACCATGACATTTGAGGCGATCGGATCCGGATCTTCCGGGTTGATCGTGAGCTCAGACACGCTGACGGGCAGCAGCACGACTGTTCAGGTAACAGATCCAGCTGCAACCACGTCGGAGCCGCAGGAAAGTTCCGGAACACAGACAGGAGGAACCGCCGCCCAGACAGAGGGACAGTTTACCATTGATGGGGTGGCCTATGTGGCATCGGAGAGATATTCCTCCAGCGAGATTCCGGCCGGGTTTGATACAGTACAGCTCGAAATACAGGGATCTACCTATCGGGAATTGTCCAATGGTCAAATAACTTTGGTTTATCTGAAACCCGCATCCAATATCCAGGGAAGCGGTACTTTTTACATTTATAATGAGGAAGATCAGTCGGTGTCGCCGATGACATTGATCGGAACTATGCAGGACTATGTTATTACGCTTGAGCCTGCTGAGATTCCCGCAAAGCTGTCGGCGGCGACTGTTACTATCGGCGATCATCAGATAAATGCATATGCCGCTGCCGAAAATACGGACAATTTCTACTATCTTTACGGTATCGATGAAAACGGTACAGAACAGTGGTATCAATATGACGCAGGCGATGGGAGTCTGCAGAGAGCGAATATGGAGCTTCTGGCAGCGGATACTGGGCAGGCATCCGGCGGGACAGCGTTGACAGGCGAAGGGAACAGTGATCAGATTTCCAGGCTGCGCATTGCGATTGCGGTTCTGGTTTTTGTGGCTGTCGTACTTCTGATTGCGGTTATCAATCTGATGCTTGGGCGCAGAAGAGCGCGTGAAGATGCCTTCGACATCATAGATGATCAGGAGGATTCGGACGAAAAAGATACCGACAACGCAGAGGCGGATTCTGCTTATTCTGCGGATATTGAAGCGGAAGATGAGGGAGAGGCTGATGATGAAGAGTGGCGTGGGTTCCATGGAATCAACGATTCGGTGCGGATGGACTTTGAGAATGGGTTGGACAATAACCGCAGCCAGGAAGACGAGGATGATCAGGTTACCGAGGAACTGCAGAGAGAGCTTGATCAGCTGAACATGGATAGAAAAGAAGAGAAAAAGAGCAAAGACGCTTCAAAAAGCACCGGAAAAAGCAAAGAGAACGATGATGAGGAGGAATTGGATTTTTCTGATCTGGAAATCCTCGATTTGAATGACTTATAAAGGTTTGACGGAGGAATTTTTGATATGGAATATACATTGCAGGCGCAGAATGCGCTGGAGGACGCGAAGCGTGTCTCCAGGCATATGCACCACCATTATATAGGGACGGAGCATTTGCTGGTTGGTCTTGTCGACACAGAAGAGGGACTTGCTTCCCGAATTCTGCAGGGAACGGGCGTGACAGTCGATGCTCTGCTGCAGTTGATGGATGAATTGATTTATCCTGGGGTTGGAGTTGCGGTCATGGAGGAGGAGGGAACTACTCCGAAACTGGAACAGCTTATGGATCAGGCCCGGCGGGAGTGTGCAGTCTGCGGTATGAAGCAGGTGGGAACGGAGCATCTTCTGCTTGCGATGCTGAAAATGCAGGATTGCGCCGGCGCCAGACTTCTGAATTCGCTGCAGGTTAATCCGCAGAAGCTTCTTTCGGAAATTATTTCCGCTATGGGAAAAGAAGGTATTGTATACAAGGAAGAATTTTCCGGCCGGGGCAGAAAAAAGAACAGTGCCGGGGAGATTCCATTCCTGAGACAGTATGCAAGAGATCTGACACAGATGGCGGCGGATGATAAGATGGATCCGGTTATCGGAAGAGAAAATGAGATTCAGAGGATGATACAAATTCTCAGCCGTCGCACAAAGAACAATCCCTGTTTGATTGGAGAGCCCGGTGTGGGGAAAACGGCGATTGTGGAGGGATTGGCGCAGCGAATCGCCGGGGGTATTGTCCCGGATTCCATAAAGGATAAAAAAGTAATGTCCCTGGACCTTTCCGGTATGGTTGCGGGATCCAAATATCGGGGAGAGTTTGAGGAACGCATCAAACGCGTGATTGACGAGGTTATACAGGCGGGAAATATTTTACTTTTTATCGATGAGATGCATACGATTATCGGTGCCGGAGGCGCGGAGGGAGCGTTGGATGCTTCTAATATTTTAAAACCGGCGATGGCCCGCGGAGAGATCCAGATTATCGGGGCAACGACGATAACAGAGTATAGAAAATATGTGGAAAAAGATGCTGCTCTGGAGCGCAGATTTCAGCCGATTACAGTAGAAGAGCCGACAGCTGAGGAAACCGTGAAAATTCTCGAGGGACTCAAGGGGCGCTACGAGGAGCATCACAGAGTGGTTATTTCCCAGGAAGCGGTTACTGCGGCCGTGGAATTGTCCCAAAGATATATCACAGACCGATTTTTGCCGGATAAGGCAATTGATTTGATGGATGAGGCGGCCGCAAGTCTCCGCCTGGCAGCGGTAAAGGCGCCGGGGAATATTCTGGACATGGAACATCAGGAGAAGGAACTGGCGGATGAATTTGAGCGGGCGCTGATCAGCGATGACCTGAAGAAGGCATCCGACCTCAGAAAAGAGAAAGATGCGATTCGGAAGAAAATTGTTTCTCAGAGAAAGCGATATGCGAGAAACCAGGAAAAAAAGCAGTTGGTGTTGTCGGCAGAAGATGTGGCTCATGTAGTATCTCAATGGACAAAGATCCCTGTGGATCGTTTGAATGAAAAAGAGGCTGCGCGATTGCGAAATCTGGAGAAAATTCTCCATAAACGCGTGATTGGACAGGATGAGGCAGTGGATGCCGTGTGCAGAGCTGTGCGCAGAGGCCGAGTCGGTTTGAAGGAACCGGGGAGACCTATCGGTTCGTTTTTGTTCCTCGGTCCGACCGGTGTCGGAAAAACAGAGATTTCCAAAGCGCTTGCAGAGGCGGTATTCGGCACGGAGGATGCGATGATCCGCGTGGACATGACGGAATATATGGAAAAACACAGTGTGTCCAAGATGATCGGATCTCCGCCCGGATATGTGGGATATGAGGAAGGGGGACAGCTCAGCGAGAAAGTACGCAGGAATCCTTATTCTGTGATTCTTTTTGATGAGATCGAGAAGGCCCATCAGGATGTGTTCAACGTACTGCTCCAGGTCCTGGATGATGGGCATATTACTGATGCCCAGGGGCGTAAGGTGGATTTTAAAAATACGATTATTATCATGACATCCAATGCGGGAGCTCAGTCTATTGTAGAGCCCAAAAAGCTGGGGTTCGCTTCGGAAGAAGATGAAAAACATGACTATGACCGGATGAAAACAAGTGTCATGGATGAAGTAAAGCGGCTTTTCAAGCCGGAGTTTCTGAACCGGATCGATGAAACGATCGTATTCCGCGCCCTGAACAAGCAAGATATGAAGCAGATCGTCGGTATTATGGTACGTGAATTTGCAGAGCGCTGTGAGAAGCAGATGGAGATTCATCTAAAAGTGCGTGATGCGGTTAAACAGCATATTGTGGATGAGGCATACGATCCGAAGTATGGAGCCAGACCGCTGCGCAGAAAGATCCAGACAGATCTTGAGGATGTGCTGGCAGAAAAGATTCTCTCCGGAGAGGTTTCTCCGGAGGATGAAATTGTTATTACCATGAGAAAAGGACAGGTAATTTTTGAGCGTCAGCAGCCAAAAGGTTAGTCGAAGAAAAACGGAAAATTGCTGGATATTTGACAGGCAGTATTATATAATGGACATATCACGAGGAAGCAGATTACAGGGTAATCTGACAAGGGCAGGAGGATAAAAAGAATGGCTGTAGTAAGTGAATTGATCCGCAGTGAGACAGACGGAACGATCAGTTTTGGCGATTATACATTGCCGCAGAAGTCCAAGCTGGATAATGTGAAGCATGCGGGGGATCTTTATAAGGTAAAGACCTTTCGGGAGATTACAAAGCTGGAACGTAACGGGATGTTTGTATACGAATCGGTTCCCGGAACAACTGTGCTGCATTTGAAAGTGTCCGAGAATGAGATGGAATTTCAGGTGGAGGGGGCAGAAGATGCACAGATTACACTGGAGTTGGAGCCTGAGACAGAATATGACATCAAAGTAAACGGTGTGGATGCCGGGCAGATGAAGACTAACCTGGGAGGGAAATTGAGTCTGAGCGTGGAACTGGATACGGACAGCTGTGTTCCGGTTAAGGTCACAAAATTATAACGGCATTTTAAGAGCCCTGCCGATGAGGCAGGGCTTTTTTGAATTTCCTCCGGAATCAGTTCGAGAGAATTTATAAGAAAGGATTACAGTATGGCAAAAACAAAAAAAACCGTTTTTTTCTGTCAGTCCTGCGGATATGAATCCGTGAAGTGGTCGGGGCAGTGCCCAGCCTGTCATGAATGGAATACATTTGTGGAAGAGGTGTTGGACGAAGGGAAAAAGATCAGCCGGAAAGGAACGATGGCGGTCCGGCCGGTGCTGTTGTCTGAAATCACATCTTCCCAGGACCAGCGAATCAGCAGCGGCATGGAAGAGTTAGACCGTGTACTCGGGGGAGGCATTGTGACCGGCTCTCTGGTTCTGGTGGGAGGCGATCCCGGTATTGGAAAATCTACGCTGCTTTTGCAGGTTTGTCAAAAACTTTCTGAGAAACATATACAAGTCCTGTATGTTTCCGGCGAAGAATCCCTCCAGCAGATAAGAATTCGCGCGGACAGAATCGGTGCCTTTACTGAGGATTTGTCACTTCTCTGTGAGACCAATCTTGCAGATATTCGAAGCGTTATAGAGAAAGAAAAACCGCAAGTGGTAGTTATTGATTCGATTCAGACAATGTTCAATGAGGAGGTAACCTCCACCCCGGGAAGCGTTTCTCAGGTAAGAGAATCTACCGGCATTCTTATGCAGATAGCAAAGGTGTTGGGGATTGCCGTATTTGTTGTTGGTCATGTCACAAAAGAAGGGGTGGTAGCCGGTCCGCGGGTTTTGGAACATATGGTAGATACCGTTTTGTATTTTGAAGGGGATCGGCATGGAACATACCGCATTTTGCGTGGCGTCAAAAATCGTTTCGGATCCACCAATGAAATCGGTGTATTTGAAATGCGGCAAAATGGCCTGACTGAGGTCAAAAATCCTTCCGAATATATGCTTAGCGGAAAGCCGAAGGGAGCCAGCGGATCTATCGTAGCCTGCTCTATGGAAGGAACAAGACCTATTTTGGTGGAGATTCAGGCCCTCGTGTGCAGAAGCGTGTTTGGTATGGCGCGAAGAACTGCAGCGGGAACGGATTATAACCGGATAAACCTTCTCATGGCGGTAATGGAAAAATCCTTTGGAATGCATTTGAGTGATCAGGATGCTTATGTCAATATTGCCGGAGGCATTCGAATTACAGAACCGGCCATTGATCTTGGACTTGTGCTTGCTATATATTCCAGTTATAAGAATCAGCCGATTGATGAGAAAATTGTCTGTTTTGGAGAAGTTGGGTTGAGTGGAGAGGTTCGCGCGGTCAGCATGGTGGAGCAGCGCATTCTGGAAGCTGAAAAAATGGGGTTTGAGACCTGCATTTTGCCGAAGGTTTCGATGAAGGGATTGCCACAAATTAAGGGGATTCGGCTTATCGGAGTGGAATCGATCAGAGATGCTGTAGATTTTCTGCGATAAAAAGGAAGATAAACAAGAAAAGTAAAAGCTGTGTAAACAAAGGCGTCGAAAAATGAAAAAAACAATTGACAGTCCCTTTGATTTTTGCTAAGATATTTTTCGCAACTTCTCCAAAAGAAGCCGCAAAAAGTAGAGAAAAAGTTGTTGACACAGCAGCGAAGATGTGATATCTTATAGAAGTTGCTGATGCGACAGCGACACAACCTTGATAACTGAACAGTGAAACAACCTTGAAAGATTCTAAGAGAAAATTTTTCGAACAAGCTTAGCAATAAGCGACCTAGAACAGTAAAGCAGGAAAAGGCCAGAAGAGCCTGGGACTGCAGGAACAACTTTTAAACATGAGAGTTTGATCCTGGCTCAGGATGAACGCTGGCGGCGTGCCTAACACATGCAAGTCGAACGAAGCGCCTTTTTACGATTTC
>CASECT010000089.1 GCA_949286525.1 uncultured Eubacteriales bacterium
TCTCCAGCCGAAGCCGGTCGTGGCCGCCTGTCAGGGCCCATGCCCAGGCGTCGTAAATGCAGGAGGCCATATCCTCCCAGCGGTCGGCGCAGGTAAAAACTCTCATGACACACCTCCTGTCTGCAGTCCGAAATCGTCAAAGAGGGACATCTGGCGATGATTGCTTCGGTATTGCGTCTCCCAGTTTTCACGGCCGTTGTCGGCCGTCAGCTGACGGGTCAGAAATTTTTCTTCTATGGGAACCTTGTACATCATCCGCCCCTGGCAGGTCAGGAAATAGTGGGCTCGTTTCAGTACAACGCCCATCTTCTTCAGGTCTGGGAAATCCAGCGCGCCGTAGCGGCGGGCCTCCAGAATCCGCCGGGCGGACTTGGGGCCGATGCCCGGCACCCGAAGCAGCAGATCCGCCGGGGCCGTCTGCACCTCCACGGGGAAGATCTCCAGATGCCGCAGCGCCCAGTTGCATTTCGGATCCATCTGCTCGTTGAAATTGGGCTGCTGAGGCGACAGAAGCTCCTGAGCCGTAAACCCGTAAAAGCGCAGCAGCCAGTCCGCCTGGTACAGTCGGTGTTCCCGCAGAAGCGGCGGAGGCGTTCCGATGGCCGGCAGAGCCGCGTCCTCGTTGATGGGGATGTAGGCGGAGAAAAAGACCCTTTTCAGATCAAAGCGCTGGTACAGCTGCTGGGTGGTCATCAGCAGATGATAGTCCGTCTCCCCGGTGGCTCCGATGATCATCTGAGTGCTCTGGCCGGCGGGGGCAAAGGGGCGGCGCAGGGATCCGTTCCCGGAGGGCTCCGGTAGCAGGAGATGATTGCCGGAAGACACCGGGTCCTGCCCGCCGGTCAGTTTTCCGGCGGAGGAGAAGATGCCGCCGGAGAGCTGACGGTTGATCCCATGGCGCTCCATCCGGGAGTCCTTGCTGACGGCCAGGCGGTGGGCCGCGATGGTGCCGCTGAACTTGGCCATGGGGGAGAGGATGGCGGAAAGGCTCTTGTTGGGGGCCAGCTTCTTTAAGCTCTCCTCCGTGGGAAGTTCCATGTTGATGCTGATGCGGTCCGCCAGATATCCGGCCCGGGCAAGAAGTTCCTCCGGCGCGCCGGGGATGGCCTTCACATGGATGTAGCCCCGGAAGCGGTACCGGGTCCGCAGGAGCAGCAGGGTTTCGCAGATCTTCTCCATGGTGTAGGCCGGGTTCTTCAGGACGCCGGAGCTTAAGAAGAGCCCCTCGATATAGTTCCGCTTGTAAAATTCCACGGTAAGATCGCAGATCTCCTCCGGGGTAAAGGTAGTCCGCACCACGTCGTTGGAGGAGCGGTTCACGCAGTACCTGCAGTCGTAGACGCAGTGGTTGGTCATCAGGATTTTCAGAAGCGAGATGCACCGCCCGTCCGCGGCAAAGCTGTGGCAGATCCCGCAGGCTCTGGCGTTGCCGAGGGCTCCCTTCTCTCCCTTCCGATCTACGCCGCTGGAGGTGCAGGCCACGTCGTACTTGGCCGCGTCCGCCAATATTTCCAGTTTTTGTTTGACAGACATTTCTTTTTGTACATCGAACATATCTCTATTATAAGAACATATGTTCGTTTTTGCAAGGGGAAAAAGAAGAATATATGGGAACAGCCTTTTTTGCCGCCATATCTTGACAATCCACATTTCATTTTTTAGAATAAGGCGTAGCAGGCATCGGATATGTCCCGATGCCTGAATATTTCAGGGAAAGATACAGATTCCCGGTGGAGACAGGAGAAAAAAGATGGCGAAAGAAAAGAAACTGGTAGAGGCGATTACCTCTATGGACGAGGATTTTGCCCAGTGGTATACGGACGTTGTAAAGAAGGCGGAGCTGATGGACTACTCCTCCGTGAAGGGCTGCATGATTTTCAAGCCCAACGGGTATGCGATTTGGGAGAATATTCAGAGGCTGCTGGACGCGAGATTTAAGGAAGTGGGCGTAGAGAATGTATATCTGCCGCTGTTTATCCCCGAGAGTCTTCTGCAGAAAGAGAAGGATCATGTGGAGGGATTCGCCCCGGAAGTTGCCTGGGTTACCCACGGCGGTATGGAGGAGCTTCAGGAGCGTCTGTGTGTGCGTCCTACCTCTGAGACGCTGTTCTGTGACCTCTACAGCAATATCATTCAGTCCTACCGGGATCTGCCAAAGGTATATAACCAGTGGTGCTCTGTGGTGCGCTGGGAGAAGACCACGAGACCCTTCCTGCGTTCCTCCGAGTTTCTGTGGCAGGAGGGACACACCGCCCACGCCACCGCTGAGGAGGCGGAAGCGCGCACGATTCAGATGCTGAATCTCTACGCGGATTTCTGTGAGCAGGTGCTGGCAATTCCCATGGTAAAGGGAAAGAAGACCGACAAGGAGAAATTCGCGGGAGCGGAGTCCACCTACACCATTGAGGCGCTGATGCACGACGGCAAGGCGCTTCAGTCCGGCACCAGTCACAATTTCGGCGACGGATTCGCGAAGGCCTTCGGTATCCAGTACACGGATAAGAACAATCAGCTTCAGTATGTGCATCAGACATCCTGGGGTATGTCCACCCGCCTGATCGGCGCAATTATCATGGTGCACGGGGATGATTCCGGCCTGGTGCTGCCGCCTATGATCGCGCCGGTGCAGGTAATGATCATACCGATTCAGCAGAATAAGGAAGGCGTTCTGGATGCGGCAAATGGTATCTTTGACGAGCTGAAGGCGGCGGACATCCGCGTGAAGGTGGACGACGGCGACAAGAGCCCGGGATGGAAGTTTGCCGAGGCGGAGATGCGCGGCATTCCCCTTCGGGTAGAGATCGGCCCGAAGGACATGGAGAAGCATCAGTGCGTGCTGGTGCGCAGGGATACCAGGGAGAAGACCGTGGTGGATCTGGACGATGTGGCGGACAAGGCGAAGGAGCTGATGGCGCAGATGCAGAAGGATATGCTGGAGCGCGCCAGAAAGCATCTGGAGGGCCATATCAGCGACGCTCACAACTACGAAGAATTCAGGGACGCGGTGGAGAACAAGCCGGGATTCATCCGGGCCATGTGGTGCGGCGACGAGGCCTGCGAGCTGAAGATCAAGGAGGACACCACGGCTACCAGCCGATGCATGCCCTTTGAGCAGGAGAAGATCTCCGACGTGTGCGTCTGCTGTGGAAAGCCCGCGAAGAAACTGGTTTACTGGGGTAAGGCGTATTAAGATGAGGATCGTGCTGCCGGGAAATGTCAGGACAATTATAGAGAGACTTGAGGGTTGCGGACACGAAGCCTACGCTGTGGGCGGCTGTGTCCGCGACAGCGTTCTGGGGAAAAAGCCTGCTGACTGGGACATTACCACCTCAGCCCTGCCGGCTCAGGTTAAGGAACTGTTTCCAAAGACCGTGGATACGGGAATCGCTCATGGCACAGTCACGGTCCTTCTGGAGGGCGGCGCCTATGAGGTAACCACTTACCGCGTCGATGGGGAGTACGAGGACGCCCGCCATCCAAAGGAGGTCTCCTTTACCAAAAGCCTTCCGGAGGATCTTCGGCGCCGGGATTTTACAGTCAACGCCATGGCCTATAACGAGCGGGAGGGACTGGTGGACCTTTTCGGGGGACTGGAGGATCTGAAACAGCGGGTTATCCGCTGCGTGGGAGATCCCAGGGAGCGCTTTGCCGAGGATGCTCTGCGGATGCTGCGGGCGGTGCGCTTCTGCGCCCAGTTGGGATTTTCCATGGAGACAGATACCAGGGGGGCCATCTGCGCCCTGGCGCCTTCCATCGGCAGGGTAAGCGCGGAGCGTATTCGCACGGAGATGGAAAAGCTTCTGGTGTCCGATCATCCTCAGATGATCCGTCAGGTGTACGAGACGGGACTCTCCGCGGTCTTTTTGCCGGAGCTGGATGAGATGATGGCAACGCCCCAGCACTGTAAGCACCACTGCTACAGCGTTGGAGATCACACCATCGCGGCGCTGCAGTGGACGCCGGCGGATCGGATTCTGCGGCTGGCGGCACTTTTGCACGATGTGGCAAAGCCTGCGGTTAAAAGCACCGACGAGCGGGGGTGGGATCACTTTTACCGCCACGAGCAGGAGGGAGCTGTGACGGCGCGGGGGATTCTCCGCCGTCTGAAGTTTGACAACGATACGACCCGGAAGGTCTGCGCCCTGGTGGGGGCCCATGACCGGCGCCCGGCGGCCAGCCAGAAGAGCGTGCGCCGGGCGATGGTGGACATCGGTCCGGAAGCCTTTCCCCGCCTCTTTGCCCTAAAGCGCGCGGATGTGATGGCCCAGGGATGCTACCGGCGGCGTGAAAAGCTGCGGGAGGTGGAGGATTTTGAACGTCTCTATCGGGAGATTCTGGAACAGAGACAGTGTCTCTCGCTGCGGGAACTGGAGGTAGGAGGCGCGGATCTCATCGCCATGGGTGCGAAGCAGGGAACGATGATCGGGGAAATCCTGCGGCACCTCCTGGACTGGGTGCTGGAGGATCCGCAGCGGAACCGGAGAGATCTGCTTTTAGAGGAGGCCGCCCGGTGCCTCGCGAAGAAGAAAGCTCAGGTGTAAGCGCCTTGCGGACAATTGCATTGACATAATTTCCCACACCCCTTCATATGATAGTCATACATGGGTCATCCGTGTAAGCAGGTCATGTGGAGGGGTGTTATGTATCAGCAGAGAGAACAGCTTCTGGAAAAATACGAGCTGACGGTAAAAGAAATCTCAAAGGGAAGGGGTACCGTAATCGCGGACACTGACCGGGGGAAAGTTGTGCTGAAGGAGTATCATGGGTCCGGGGAGCGGGTGGGAGCGCTGGCTTTGGTTCTGAAGTATCTGAAAGACTGGGACGGCCGGACAGAGCAGCTGTTGGCGGATCGGGAGGGCAATTACTTTGTCTCGGATGACGAGGGACGCCGCTATATCTTAAAAACAGGTGTTTTTGGCCGGGAGTGTGATACCGGAAACGCGGGGGAAGTGCTTGCTGCGGTAAAAAAACTCGCTTCTTTTCACGCCGCGCTCATGGAGTACCGGGAACCCGGAATGGAGATTTTTCAGAACCCCGAACATGTCTTCGCCGGCGAGGTCCGGAGGCATAACCGGGAGCTGCGCTGTGTGCGAAATTATGTTTCCAGAAAGAAGAAGAAAAACGCCTTTGAGGAGCTGTTCTGGAGCTGCTTTCCCGGATATTTCGCTCAGGCCCAGGAGGTGGCGGAGACATACCCCGCCGGAGAACAGAATGCCGGGTGCTGCTGTCTGTGTCACGGGGACTACAATCAGCACAATGTGATCGAGTGCCGGAGCAATCCGTGCATCATCAACCTGGAACAGATGCGCTGGGATGAGCCGGTGGGCGATTTGACGAAGTTTTTGAGGAAAGTGCTGGAGAAGAACAGCTGGCAGCAGGACCTGGGATTTGCGATGATACGGGCTTACGAGGCGATTCGCCCGCTGGGGGAAAGCGAGCGGCAGAAACTCCGGCTGCGGCTGTCTTACCCGGCCCGGTTCTGGAACATCGCAAACCATTACTACAACAGCAGGAAGGCATGGGTGTCTCAGCGGGATATTGAGAAGCTGAGGGGGCTTCTGGAAGTGGAAAATCAAAGAAAAGAGTTCCTGAAAATATTGTATAAATCAAATTGATGGAGTAAAATAAAATTATTAATGTACGAAAGGTACGGAAATGGAGGAGTTTATGGATTACAGGGAAAATTATAAACATTGGTTGGAGGACGATTATTTCGACGAGGCGACCAGGGAAGAATTGCGGGGGATCGCATCCGATGAGAAGGAGATTGAGGAACGCTTTTACACAGAGCTGGAGTTTGGTACTGCCGGACTGCGGGGAGTGATCGGCGCCGGTACCAATCGCATGAATATTTATACGGTGCGTAAGGCTACCCAGGGGCTGGCCAACTACATTCTCAAGGTGGGAGGGGAAAAGAGAGGCGTGGCGATCGCCTATGATTCCCGCCATATGTCCCCGGAATTCGCGGACGTGTCAGCGCTGTGTCTGGCGGCAAACGGCATCAAGGCCTATGTGTTCGAGTCTTTGCGTCCGACGCCGGAGCTTTCCTACGCGGTAAGAAAGCTCGGAGCCATCGCCGGCATCAACATTACGGCCAGCCACAACCCGCCTGAATATAACGGTTATAAGGTGTACTGGGAGGACGGAGCCCAGATTACGCCGCCTCATGATACCGGTATTATGGATGAGGTTAAAGCGGTAAAAGATTACAGCGACACGAAGACCATGGACAAGGAGGCGGCCATCGCCGCGAGTCTCTATCAAACCATCGGCGCGGATATTGATGATCCCTACATCGCAGAGTTGAAGAAGCTGGTTATCCACCAGGACGCCATCGACGCTGTAGGCGGCGAGCTGAAGATTGTCTATACGCCGCTGCATGGGACAGGCAATCTCCCGGTGCGCAGAGTGCTGAAGGAGCTGGGCTTCGCCAACGTCTATGTAGTACCGGAGCAGGAACTGCCAAATGGAGATTTCCCCACCGTCAGCTATCCGAATCCGGAGGCGGCGGAGGCTTTTGAACTGGGACTGGCTCTGGCCAAGAAGGTGGATGCGGATCTGATTCTCGCCACCGATCCGGACGCTGATCGTCTCGGCGTCTATGTGAAGGATGCGCAGACCGGCGACTACCACAGCCTGACAGGCAATATGTCGGGATGCCTGATCGGGGATTATATCATCGGCCAGAAGAAAGAGCTGACAGGCCTTCCTGCGGACGGGGCTTTCGTGAAGTCCATTGTGTCCACCAACATGGCGGACGCTATCGCGAAATATTATGGTATTGAGCTGATCGAGGTGCTGACGGGCTTTAAGTTTATCGGCCAGAAAATCCTGGAGTTTGAGGACACCGGAAAGGGAACCTACCTCTTTGGCATGGAGGAGAGTTACGGCTGTCTGCCGGGAACCTATGCCCGGGACAAGGATGCGGTCGCGGCTTCCATGATGCTCTGCGAGGCGGCTGCTTACTACAAGACGAAGAATATGACCCTCTGGGATGCCATGATTCAGATGTACGAGCGCTACGGATACTACAAGGATGAGGTAACATCCATTACCCTCAAGGGCATGGAGGGACTGGAGAAGATTCAGGAGATTATGAACAATCTGCGGGCCAACGCCCCGAAGGAGATCGGCGGTTATCAGGTGACGGCGGTGCGGGACTACAAGAACGACACTATTACCGACACGGCCTCCGGCGCGGTAAGACCCACGGGACTTCCGGCCTCCAATGTGCTTTACTATGAATTGACGGACGATGCCTGGGTATGCGTACGCCCTTCCGGAACCGAGCCGAAGGTCAAGTTCTATTTCGGTATCAAGGGAACATCTCTGGATGACGCGGACGCAAAGGCTTCCGACATGAAAGGCGCGGTCAGTGCTCTTGTGGAAGGGATGATGTAAAGCTGTCGGGTTGAACAAAGAAGACTCGAGGTTTTGAGTATATTTGTATAAAAAAGGTATTCCCGGGGAAAATAAAGGGACAACGCCTTGACAAATAGGGTCAAAACATATATAAATAAGTCTGTAACTGTTTTGCGGACGGGCAAAACAGAAGATCAGACGACTATCATTGTTGCAGTGATAAGAGTGAAATTTTCGAGGAGGAAATAAACATGAACAAGACAGAATTAGTTGCAGCTATGGCAGAGAGAGCAGAGATTTCCAAGAAGGACGCAGAGGCAGCGCTGAAGGCTTTTACGGATGTGGTTGCTGAGGAGCTCAAGAAGGGCGAGAAGATTCAGCTGGTAGGATTCGGTACTTTCGAGGTATCTGAAAGAGCAGCGAGAACCGGAAGAAATCCCCAGACTGGCGCTGAGATGGAGATTCCGGCTTCCAAGGCTCCCAAGTTCAAGGCTGGAAAAGCTCTGAAGGACATGGTAAACTAATTGATATACAGATGAGATGACAAGGAGCCCAGAACGACAGGTTTTGGGCTTCTTTTTATTTCCAAGGAAAGTGAGAGTAAAGATGAGACTGGACAAATTCTTAAAAGTTTCCCGCCTGATCAAACGACGGACTGTAGCCAACGAGGCATGCGACGCGGGACGCGTGACGATCAATGGAAAACCTGCCAAGGCTTCCGCGAAAGTCAAGGTGGGCGATATCATTGAAATCAGCTTTGGCAACCGGCAGGTGGCGGTGGAAGTGCTGGATCTGCAGGAAACCACAAAGAAGGAAGAGGCAAAAGAGCTTTTCCGCTATATTTAAACATATTTCCGATCCCTCTCTCATATATTTGAAACAGGTTTCCGATAGAGGAAGCAGACATGAGAGCAGGAGGGTATCATGGAAGAAAAAATACTGACAAGCAATCATAAATTACTGGCGTCCAACCGCAGCACGGCAAGCCTCAGCGGAGTGCTGGATGTGATTTCCTTTGACCTGAAGGAGATTCTGCTGGAGACGGAGCAGGGGATGCTGACGATCAGAGGGAGCGATCTCCACATTAATCGCCTTTCCGTGGAAAAGGGAGATGTGGAGATTGAGGGGAAGCTGGACGCTTTTCTGTATTCGGATATGTCCCGCGCGAAAGGTTCCGGAGAATCCCTGCTCGGAAAACTCTTTAAATGATGGATGCCGTCGGAGAGCTGGTGCGAAGCCAGGGCTATCTGTTTCTGACCGCGCTGCTTCTTGGCGTCGCGCTATGCTTTTTCTATGACATTTTTCGGGTGCTGCGCAGAGTAGTGCCACATACTCTGCAGGCGGTAACGCTGGAGGACTTTTTGTTCTGGATCCTGTGGACGTTGGCGGTTATGACCATGTTGGATGCCATGGATCGGGGAGTAGTCCGGGGATTTTCTCTGGGGGCGGTTTTTCTCGGCATGCTGCTGTATCTTCTCTGCTTCAGCAGAAGTGTTCTGACGGTGCTGGTGTTCCTCGCCCGTGGTGTGTTTAAGGTCTTTCGCACGGTTTTTGGGATTTTGCTGGCTCCTGTGAGAAAATTTGTGGTTTTCATTCGTCCCATCATGCGCTATAATAGGGAAAAATACCGCAAGAAGCGGCTGGCAAGGCGGACCGACAGAATGGCAGCCCGGCAGCGGAGAAAAACGGAAGCGGGGAAAAGGCATGGAAAAGCGGACGCGCGTCATCGAAAACAAAAGAAGGAAAAAGAAAAAACCTACGGGGAGAATCGCAGTGGTTAGCATTGTGCTGTTTCTCGGCCTGGTGCTTTCGGTGCAGATGGTGCGTCTGTACCAGAAGAACCAGCAGTATAAAGCGCAGGAGGAATCCCTTCAGGAGGAACTGGCCGAGCAGCAGAGCCGCCAGGAGGATCTGATTGAGTATGAGGTTTACACCCAGTCTCAGCAGTATGTGGAGGACACGGCCAAAAGCAAGCTGGGGATGGCCTACAGCGATGAGATTATTTTCCGGGAGAAGGACTGAGCAGATTTGTATATTACTCCCTGATGCCTAGGGGGCTTTTTTGACAAATTGCGCGCTCACAGGCTCGTATAATCGATTCCATAGCGGAAAATCTGGAATGGAGGATACGAGACGTGAAGCGGGATATATGGAAACTGGGATTTTTTTTGCTGCTGATGGCGCTGTCCTGTCAGATAGAGGTGTTTGGCTGCTATCCTCTGCTGGCGGCGGTGTTTATGGCGGTATACATGGAGGATTTTCACAGGGGGAAAATCCTGTTTTTTGTTTATATGTGTATGGTGCTCTGGCTGCCCATGGCCAGCCTTGCAAAATACGGGGTTGCGCTTCTGGTGTCGGTGGTGGCGGTGCTCTTCGCTGAGCGGATGTTTCAGTCCTGTCGGAGGATATGGGGGGCGGCTCTGACCGGAGGGATTATCTCCCTGGTGGGATATGGAGGGACGGTGCTTCCCATCGCCGGCGCGCGGCATCCGCTGGTGCCCGCTCTGGAGGGACTTCTGGTCTTCTCTCTGTGCTTTTTTCTCAACCGGGGAGCCGCCTATATTATCCAGAGGGAGCCGGTCAGAGACGAGAGCGCCCATCAGCCCCAGGAGGGCAGACTCCTGGAATACGCGCAGGCTATGGGCGGACTGTCCAGAAGTTTCAGCCGCATGAGCCGGATGCGGCAGGATGGACCGGGGGAAATGGAGTATATGTGCCGGGAATTGACTGCCAGGGTCTGCGGTGCCTGCAGCCAGTGTGGGGAGTGCGCTATCTGGAGCGTGGACAGGCCCGCCCTGTTTAACCGTCTTTTATCTTCTCTCTGGGAGAACGGACAAGTGGAGGAGGAGGTACAGCGGGATCTGAAGGAGAAGTGTGTCTGCTCTGAAGATGTTCTGGAGGAGGCTGCCCGGATCTTTGAGAGAGCTCATCTGAATCTCGCATGGTACAATCGGTTGATTGAGAACCGGGAGCTGATTGCCGGTCAGATCGACGCCATGGCGGGATGCCTGAAGGACTGTATCAATAAGGAAGCGCAGGTGGACGATCGGGAACGGGGAAGGATCCTCTCTCTGCAGTTTCAGCTGCGGGAGCGGGGAGTTGCACCCTCCCATATTCATTTTTTTGAGCAGAGCGACGGGACAAAGAAAATTACCATGGATCTGAGGGCGGGGAGAGGACATTATCTTCCTATGAAGGAAATTCTTCCGGTAATCAGCGGCTGTGCCGGGATCCCCATGGCATCGGTAAAGAGCAATTACCGCTTCGTGGGCAGAGAGAAGAACAGCTATGTCTTTGTCACGAAACCGGCTTATTCCTGCACATATGGTGTGGCCCGTGTAACCAAGGAGGGAGAGGAGATTTCCGGAGACAATTTTTCGGCTCGTGAACTGACCTGCGGCCATTACCTTTTCGCCCTTTCGGATGGTATGGGATCCGGGTGGCAGGCGAATCGGGAGAGCGAGACGGTACTGGAACTTCTGGAACAGTTTGCGGAGGCGCAGTTTACTATGGAGGTGGCTCTGCGGTTGATGAACGCGGCTCTGGTGTTTGGCGGCAGTCAGGAACGCTATTCCACTCTCGACGTGTGCGCGGTGGACGGTTATACCGGTATCTGTGAGTTTTACAAGGTGGGCGGACATGTCTCCTTCATCCGGCACAGAACCGGCGTGGAGATCGTGGCGGAGGAGAGCCTTCCCATCGGCGCTGCGGCGCAGCTGGACACCATGCCCTGGAGAGGCCATCTGGAGGACGGGGATATTCTTGTCATGATCACGGATGGTGTGCTAGAATATTTGCAAGGCGACCGGCCTGCGGATACTCTCGGGGAGATCATCCGCAATGTCCGGGAACCGGATCCGGAACGCTTCTCTCAGGAAGTACTCAGAGAAGTTCTGACACGGACGGAAGGGAAGATTCACGACGATATGACGGTGCTGACCATACGCGCCTGGGAGACCTGAATGGAAAAAGATCTGGAAGAACGAGTTTTTTCTTATATGAGAGAAAAACATATGATGGAAGAGAAGCAGGCAATTCTTGCGGGAATATCCGGAGGGGCGGATTCCGTGTGCCTGCTGCTTTTGCTTTGCGCCCTTAAGAGCCGCCTGGATATACAGATTTTTGCGGTGCATGTGGAACATGGAATCCGCGGGGAGGAGAGCCTGGCGGACGCCGGTTTTGTAAGGGACCTGTGCGCCCGACTGTCAGTGCCCTGCCGGATTCACGCAGTGAATGTTCCGGAGAGGGCAAAGCGCCTCGGTCGGTCTCTGGAGGAGACGGGACGGATGGTTCGCTACGAGATCTTCGAGCAGGAGGCTTGCGATCTGGAAAGACGCTTCGGAAGAGGATGTCGTATAGCGGTGGCCCACAATGCCAATGATAATGCGGAGACGATGCTCTATCATCTGGCTCGCGGGACGGGGGTCCGAGGGTTGGCAGGCATCCCGCCGATAAGGGGCCGCGTGATCCGTCCCCTTCTGATTCTGGAGCGGAGAGAAATCGAGGCGTACCTGAAGGAGAAAGGTCAGTCCTTCTGTCGGGATGCTACAAATGAGACCGATATGTACCGACGCAACCGGATCCGCCATCGAATTCTTCCGGTAATGGAAGAAGTGAATTCGGAGGCGGTCAGGCATATGCGCCGCACCGGAGAGATGTTGGGAGAGCTGGACGCCTGGCTTCAGAGAGTGGCGGATCAGATTCTTGAAGAGGCCGCGGGGGAGGATGGGTTGAGGAAAGAGCCGCTGCGGGAACTTCCCGGTCCGATCAGAAGAGAGGTGCTGCACCGATGGATCGCAGGGGTCTGGGGGGAGAACAGGGATATTTCCTATGTTCATGTGGAGGCTCTGGAAGCGCTTTTAAAAGCGCCGGCCGGCAAGGAAATCCGGCTTCCCGGGAAGAGAAGGGTAATCTCTACTTATACGCATCTGCGGCCGGAGAAGACAGGCGGGGGAGATCCCGCAGGGAGTCTTGTGCGGATTTCCAGGAAACTTTTGGAGGGGCACGGAAAGATGGAGGAGGAGACCGGAAGGTACCGGTTTTTCTTCGCCCTTCACAGAAGGGAAAAAAACGCTGAAATTCCCAGAAAATCCTATACGAAATGGTTTGATTATGATAAGATAAAAGATGATTTTGAAATCAGAAACCGGCAGCCGGAGGATTATCTGATCATCGATGCTCAGGGAAGAAGGAAGCCTTTAAACCGCTATTTCATCGATGAGAAGGTGCCGCGGGACCGGAGGGACGCGCTGCCACTGCTGGTCTGCGGGCATCATGTCATGTGGATTCCGGGATACCGGATCAGCGCATACTATAAAGTGGACGAGACGACAGAGAACATTCTGGAAGTACAGGTCAGGGAGGAAGAAAAGGATGAGTGAGCACATCAGAGTAATGCTGCCGGAGGAGGAGCTGACGAAAAGAATCGCGGAGATGGGGGCGCAGATCAGCCGAGACTATGAAGGGGATTCCGTCTTTATTGTCTGTATCCTGCGGGGGGCTTCTTTTTTTGCCTGTGAGCTGGCGAAGAGGATTACGGTTCCGGTAACCATCGATTTTATGGCTACTTCCAGCTATGGCTCGGGGACGGTATCCAGCGGAAACGTAGTGGTAACCCAGGACCTTGGGATCAGTGTAGAGGGAAGAAATGTGATTGTTGTGGAAGACATCATTGACAGCGGCAATACGCTGCACTTCCTCTCGGCTCTTTTTAAGGAGAGAGGTGCAAAATCCGTCCGTCTGTGTACGATGTTGGACAAGCCGGAGCGCAGGGAGGTGGAAGTACCGGTGGATTATACCGGATTTACCATCCCGGACGAGTTTGTTGTGGGATATGGGCTGGATTACGATCAGAGATACCGGAATCTGCCCTATATCGGTGTGATAGAGTTTGACTAGAGGAGGCACTCAGTGAATCAGAGTAGAAGAGGTGCGGGGATTGGTTCCTATATTGTTTTTCTGGTAATCATGGCAGTGGCGCTGTGGCTTGCTTTTTCCCGGGGAGGGAACGTGGACACGGAGGACATGCAGATCTTCCGGGAAGATGTGGCACGGGAGGCGGTGTCTTCTGTGGATATTCAGCAGAACAGTGAAATTCCCACGGGGACGGCCACCGTGCACTTGAACGGAGACGGCGGAGACTACCGCCTTTATCTGTCGGATGTGAATGATTTTCAACAGGAGCTGGATGAGGCGGATGTTTCTTATCAGCTGGGGGATATTCCCAGAGACGGCTGGCTGAAGGTGCTGGTGCCGGTGGCGCTGTTGGCGGTGCTGATTGTGGTCATTTTTGTGTTTATCATGAACATGCAGGCGAATGCCGGAGGCGGCAGCAACGCCAAGATGATGAATTTCGGCAAGAGCAGGGCGCAGATGACCAGGCAGGAGGATATGAAGATTCGCTTCCATCAGGTGGCGGGCCTGAAGGAGGAAAAGGAGGAACTCGAGGAAGTTGTGGACTTCCTGAGGGATCCGGCGAAATATACCAAAGTGGGGGCCCGCATTCCCAAAGGGATTATTCTGGTAGGCCCTCCGGGAACCGGAAAGACGCTGCTGGCAAAGGCCATTGCCGGGGAGGCGGGAGTTCCCTTCTTCTCTATCTCCGGATCGGATTTCGTGGAAATGTTCGTGGGTGTTGGCGCGTCCAGAGTGAGGGATCTGTTTGAGGATGCCAAGAAACATGCCCCCTGCATTGTTTTCATTGATGAGATCGATGCTGTGGCGCGCAGAAGAGGAACCGGAATGGGCGGAGGACATGATGAGCGTGAACAGACATTGAATCAGATGCTGGTGGAGATGGACGGCTTTGGCGTCAATGAGGGCATTATCGTCATGGCGGCCACCAACCGCGTGGACATTCTTGATCCGGCTATCATGCGTCCGGGAAGATTTGACCGCAAGGTCTTTGTGGGAAGGCCGGATGTGGGCGGACGGGAGGAGATCCTGAAAGTGCATGCCCGCAACAAACCTCTGGGGGAAGACGTGGATTTGAAGCAGGTAGCCCAGACAACTGCCGGCTTTACCGGAGCTGATCTGGAGAATCTTCTGAATGAGGCGGCCATTCTGGCGGCAAAAGAGAACCGGGCTTTTATTATACAGGACGACATTCGCAGATCTTTTGTGAAAGTGGGCCTGGGGACGGAGAAAAAGAGCCGCGTGATCTCCGATAAGGAGAAACGGATTACCGCATACCATGAGGCGGGACACGCGATTCTGTTTCATGTGCTGCCGGATGTGGGACCGGTATATTCCGTGTCCATTATTCCTACCGGCGCCGGAGCGGCCGGTTATACGATGCCGCTGCCGGAAAGAGATGAGATGTTCAATACCCGGGGACAGATGCTCCAGGAGATTGTAGTTTCCCTGGGAGGACGCGTGGCGGAGGAAGTGATTTTTGACGATATTACGACCGGGGCTTCTTCTGACATCAAGAAGGCGACCCAGTTGGCAAAGAGCATGGTAACCAGGTACGGCATGTCCAAAACAGTAGGGCCGGTAAATTACGATGAAGATGAGGATGAAGTTTTCATCGGACGGGATCTGGCCCATACCAGAGGATACGGGGAGCAGGTGGCTTCCGCAATAGATGGTGAGGTAAAGCGTATTATTGAGGAGTGTTACCGAAAAGCTACGGAGCTGATAAAAGAGTATGAAGATGTGCTCCACGCATGCGCGCGCCTCCTGCTGGAAAAGGAAAAAATCGGTCGGACGGAGTTTGAGGCGCTGTTTGGAATCGTGGGAGACGAGGATCGGGAGAAGGAAAACATCCGGGAGGGTGTGGTTGTAGAAGGGATGTAATTGTACAAAATGCACAATGAAGTGGCTGAATTTTTAGCAAGTTTGTGCACACTTATCGATGGACGGGAGATATAATAAACATCGTAAAAACCCCCCAATACATTATATAATTTTTACTAACCCCATAGTAAAAATACCTTCTCCTAAAAAGGCAGCGTAATCGCTGTCTTTTTTATTTCAAGCGAACAGCGTTTGTCGGAAAGCATAAGAGGATATAAAATGAGAGAAGAAGCAGTTTTCAGTGACGGAACAAAAGAATACCGTATTCCGTGGGAGCCGAAAGTCAATGACAGGATGAAGATCCGACTTCGTGTGGCTCGGGGAGAGCAGGCCGGAGTAAGCCTGATTCATGAGGAGGAACGGATTCCCATGGAGTTGGAGTTCTCCCGTGAAGAGTTCGACTACTATGCTGCCACGGTTCAGCTGGAGGATGAGTGGTATTCCTATTATTTTGAGCTGTGTCAGGATGGAAAGACGTATTTTTATGACAGGGTCGGCTTGACCGGGCAGATGCGCCAGGAGTATGAATTTTTTGTTGTCCCGGGGTTTTCCACTCCTGACTGGGCCAAGGGCGCGGTCATGTACCAGATACTGGTGGATCGGTTCTGCAACGGCGACCGTACGAACGATGTGGAAGATCGGGAGTACTGCTATATTCGGACGATGACAAGCCGGGTAGAAAACTGGGATCAATATCCGGCAAATTTTGATGTGGCGAAATTTTACGGAGGAGATCTTGAGGGAGTCCGGCAGAAGCTGGATTATCTAAAGAGCCTTGGCGTTGAGGTTATCTACTTCAATCCTCTTTTCGTTTCGCCTTCCAACCATAAATACGATACATCGGATTACGACGCTATCGACCCCCATTATGGAAAAATCGTGGAAGACGGAGGGGAACTCCTCCGGGAAGGGGATTGCGACAACCGGCATGCCACAAAATACCGTCAGCGGGTAACAGACCAGCGCAATCTGGATGCCTCTAACCGCCTGTTTATCCGACTGGTACGTGAGGCCCATGCGCGGGGAATCCGCGTGATTCTGGATGGGGTGTTTAATCACTGCGGCTCTTTTAACAAGTGGATGGATCGGGAAAAAATTTATGAGAACCAGACCGGGTACGCTCCCGGGGCGTATCTGTCGAAGGACAGCCCCTACGTCCACTATTTCCGGTTTCGGGATGAAAGCCAGTGGCCCGATAACGGCAGCTACGAGAGCTGGTGGAACAATGACACGCTGCCGAAACTCAACTATGAGGACTCCGCGGAGCTGTACCGCTATATCCTGGAGGTTGGGAGGAAATGGGTGTCCCCGCCCTATAATGCGGACGGGTGGCGTCTGGATGTGGCAGCGGATCTGGGACACAGCGCCGAGTTTAACCACAGGTTCTGGCGTGATTTTCGAAATGTGGTAAAAAGCGCGAACCCTGACGCCCTGATTCTTGCGGAACATTATGGGGACGCCTCCAGCTGGCTTACCGGAGATCAGTGGGATACGGTTATGAATTATGACGCTTTTATGGAGCCGGTTTCGTTCTTTCTGACCGGTATGGAGAAGCACAGCGATTCCTTTGATGAGGGAGCCCTGGGAAACGGAGCTTTCTTTGAGAGTTCCATGAAACATTTTATGAGCAGTATGATGACGCCCTCCCTCTACTGCGCCATGAACCAGCTCTCCAACCATGACCACTCCCGGTTTCTGACCAGAACCAACCATAAGGTGGGACGTGTCAATGTCCTTGGAAGCGCCGCGGCTGCGGAAGGGATATCGGTTCCGGTCATGAAGGAGGCGGTTATGATCCAGATGACCTGGCCGGGAGCTCCGACTCTCTACTATGGGGACGAGGCGGGGGTGTGCGGATTCACGGATCCGGACAATCGAAGAACTTATCCCTGGGGTAAAGAAAATCATCCGCTTTTGGATTTCCACAGAGATATGATTCTTCTTCACAAAAACAGTACTGCACTGCGGACAGGCGCATTTATCTTCCTGGACTGCGAGACCAACCTGATCAGCTACGGCCGCTTTGATGAGAAGGAGCAGCTGGCGGTGGTAATTAACAGCGGAGGGCAGGAGATGGATGCGGATATCGCTGTCTGGCGGGCAGAGGTTCCCATGGACTGTACGATGCAGCAGATTATGGTAACCAATGAGCTGGGGTATTCGATTCTCCCAGTGGAGCGTCGGGTGGAGGATGGGATACTGCATCTGCATCTGAAACCTTATACCGGCTTAGTGCTGCGGCACCAGCAGAAGTCGGGTTTCCCCGAATCCTTTTTCCATGTGCACCGGGAAAAAGGGAACGGATGAGACAGGTAAAAATTTCTTGCCTAACCCTATGGGATATGATATAATACAAAATTGTCAGGAGAAAGCTCCTGACACTGTGGGTGGTTTCCCGAGTGGCCAAAGGGGACAGACTGTAAATCTGCTGCACATTGCTTCGGTGGTTCGAATCCACCACCACCCAGGAATCAGAAAGACATCCCGCGATCCGATGGATCTGCGGGATGTCTTTCTGTTATGCCTGATTGAGCGTCAAAAACAGGCCGGGGTTTGTGCCGGGACGGCAGCCGAAATTGTCGCTACCAGCGCCGGCCCATATTGCTGAAGGCCAGGACGATGGTATCGATGCCCAGGAGAATCAGATAGATGCCCACAATATAATTCAGGGAGATCAGCACCGCCACGGGGCTTGCCAGCATCAGAAATCCAAGCACCAGACCGATGATGTTCATGATCAGGGAAAAATAGTAATATCCCCTGCCGGCCATCATGCGGACTACCGGCAGATGGGTCAGCCGGGAGATACAGTGGGTAATGAACCACAGAGGGAACAGAAGCGCCATAGCCCAGGCTCCGGCTCCGGGGTGCAGCAGCAGCATCAGTCCGGCCAGAAGGCTTAAAATGCCGGACACCAGGGAGATGGTGGGGCCGACCCCCATGTGACTTTCCATCTTTACATAGAAGACGATGTCGGCGAATCCGGTCAGTGTGGCCAGAATACCGTAGAGAAAGACGAGGCCGGTAAGGGCGCTCCCGGGCCGGATGAAGGTAAAAATGCCCAACAGGACAAACAGGATGCCGGTAAGAAGTTCCGACCAGCCGAATAGTGTATGTTTTCTCATGTTACAGGACCTCGCTTTCCTCTGTTTTTTTCAGAATATCCATAAATTCGTCGCCGGTAATGGTCTCCTTTTCGTAGAGGTATTTTGCCAGCGCGTCCAGAACACCGCGGTTCTCCTGGAGGATCTTTCTGGCCTTCTCGTGCTGTTTTTTCACTTCTTCCACCACAAGCCGGTCGATCTCTTTCTGAGTCTCGGCGGAACATGCCAGGGAGGTATCTCCGCCCAGATAGGCGTTGTTTACCGTTTCCATGGCCACCATGTCAAAGTCTTCGCTCATGCCGTAGCGGGTAATCATGGACCGGGCCAGCTTGGTGGCCTGCTCGATATCGTTGGAGGCGCCGGTGGAAACCTGGTGGAAGACCACTTCCTCCGCAGCCCGCCCGCCGGTCAAGGTGGCGATCTTGTCTTCCAGTTCCTCTCTTGTCAGGATATATTTGTCCGACTGCTCCACCTGCATGGTGTAGCCCAGGGCGCCGGAGGTTCTGGGGATAATGGTAATCTTCTGAACCGGGGCGGAGTGAGACTGGAGCGCCGCTACCAGGGCGTGGCCGATCTCGTGGTAGGCCACGGTTTTTTTCTCCTGTTCTGAGAGTATCGCGTTCTTTTTCTTGTATCCGGCAATGACCTCTTCGATGCTCTCTTACAGATCCGCTTGGGTCACAAAAGGACGTCCGCAGCGCACGGCCCGAAGGGCGGCTTCGTTGACAATATTGGCCAGCTCTGCACCGGAAGCGCCGGATGCCATGCGGGCGATGGTGTGGTAATCCACATCGTCGGCTGCCTTGACTTTTCTTGCGTGTACTTTGAGAATCTCCTCCCGGCCTTTGAGATCCGGCAGCTCCACAGGGACGCGCCGGTCAAAACGGCCGGGGCGGGTCAGGGCGGGATCCAGGGATTCGGGCCGGTTGGTGGCAGCGAGAATGACCACGCCGGTGTCTCCCTCAAAACCGTCCATCTCAGTCAGCAGCTGGTTTAAGGTCTGCTCCCGCTCGTCGTTTCCACCCATCTGTCCGTCACGCTTCTTGCCCACGGCGTCAATTTCGTCGATAAAGACAATACAGGGGGCTTTTTCCTTGGCCTGCTTAAAAAGGTCACGCACCTTGGATGCTCCCATACCGACGAACATCTCCACAAATTCCGAGCCGGACATGGAGAAGAAGGGGACGTTGGATTCCCCGGCCACAGCCTTTGCCAGCATGGTCTTTCCGGTTCCGGGAGGGCCCACCAGCAGAACTCCCTTTGGCATGGACGCGCCGATGTCCTTGTATTTCTGGGGATTGTGGAGATAATCCACGATTTCCTTCAGGCTTTCCTTTGCTTCGTCTTCGCCGGCCACGTCGGAAAAGCGGATGCCCTCGGTGGAGGGGACATAGACTTTGGCGCTGCTCTTTCCCATACCGAAGGCGAGGGAATTTTTGCCGCCGCCGGCCTGCTCCATCAGTTTTCTGCTCATGTAGTAGCCCAGCAGGACAAAGATGAGCAGGGGAAGACAGATGGTAAGGAAAAAGCTCATCAGAGGCGAAACGGTGTCTCCTACGTCTCCGGAGAAGACAGCGCCCGCGTCGTGGAGCCGCTGGGTCAGATCCGGATCGTCCATGATGCCGGTCTGATAAAGATTTTCATTATCCTTATCCGTAAAGACAATCTCCGATTCCCCTACTTCCACGGTCCCGATATTTTTTTCTTCGATCATGTCCATGAAGGTACCGTAATCCACATCCTGCGCCTGCCCGCTGGCCAGCAGCGGAGAGATGAAGATGTTGAAAACGGCAAGAATCAAAAGCACAATGCCATAGTAGTAAAGCAAAGGCTTTTTTGGCGATTTCACTTCTTTCATATATTGATTCCTCCCATATGTGTAAAATAAGGCGGATACACTCCGCCCTTTACATTTTATGAGGAAGAAGGAGAAAAATCCACTGTCAGTTTCCGGATTGTGTATAGACAAAAAAGAAAAAATGTAAAAAGTGTATGCAAACCGGCAAATTCATTGTATACTTAGGCATCGGGGCATGTTTGTATCAGGACAATGCCCGTGCCTGACAACAGCGTCGGAGCGCAAAGGGAACGCCGACGCCGGATTTGGCAGAAACAGAAGAAGGAAGATAAGGGAGAAAACACAGAGAGGCTTATGAAAAATACGGAGAATATCATTGAACTTCGGCATCTGAAAAAGTGCTATGAACCGGACAAGCCGGTTATTGAGGATTTTAATCTGACGGTAAAAAAAGGAGAGTTTGTGACGTTTCTGGGGCCTTCCGGCTGCGGGAAGACGACGATTCTGCGGATGATCGCGGGATTTGAGGAGCCCACGGAGGGAGAGATTCTGCTCCACGGAAAGGATATCAGCAAACTGCCGCCCAACGAGCGGCAGGTCAATACGGTGTTTCAGAACTACGCCCTGTTTCCCCATCTGAATATATATGACAATATTGCCTTCGGCCTGCGGCAGAGAAAAGTTCCGAAGGATCAGATCCGGGAGAAAGTGCGCCGGGTGCTGGAGATTGTGGACCTGGAGGGCTTTGAAAAGCGCAGTGTCTCCAGCCTGTCCGGCGGTCAGCAGCAGCGGATCGCCATTGCCCGGGCTATCGTCAACGAGCCGGAGATTCTGCTCCTGGACGAGCCTCTCTCGGCGCTGGACTATAAGATGCGCCAGGAGATGCAGCTGGAGCTGAAGCTGATGCATGAGCAGCTGGGGATTACTTTCATCTTTGTAACCCATGATCAGGAGGAGGCCATGACTATGAGCGACAAGATCGTGGTTATCGCCAACGGCATGCTCCAGCAGGAGGGAACGGCGGAGGAGATTTACAGTACGCCGTCCAACGCCTTTGTGGCGGATTTTATCGGGGAGAGCAATATTTTCAACGGGCGAAAGAGCGGGGAGAGATCCGTGTATTTCGCAGGCGCCGAATTTGACTGCGCCAGCGATCTGCCGGTGGGCACCATGGTGGACGCCATGGTGCGGCCCCAGTCGGTCATTCTCACGGCTCCCGGTAAGGGGCGCCTGCAGGGACAGGTGCTGGATTCCGTGTTCCGGGGCCGCTACTACGACGTGACGGTGCAGTCGGGGAAGAATGAGATCATCTCCCAGGAACACCGGAGATATGAGCCCGGAGATGAGGTGGGGGTAGACATCCGGCCGGAGGGCATTCATCTGATGCGCCGGGATCTCACCGTCAACCATCTGGTGGGCGCTCTGGACGAGAAGCTGCGGGTCTGCCTGGAGGGGGCGAAGATCCCGGTTCCGGCAGAAAAACTGTTCACATCTCCCCAGGAGAAAAAGGAACTGTCGGAGGGCACTCTGGGCCGGCGGCTGGCGTCGGAGGGAACTCGGGTAGAAATCTCCTTCCATCCGAGGCGGGCGCAGCTCAGCGACGATCCCGAGGCAGGTATCTTCCGGGGAAATATTACCTCCATTATATATAAGGGAGACCACTACAGCTATCAGGTAACGGACGAGTACCAGGAGGAGTACACGGTGGACGACGAGTATCTGTGGAACGAGGGGGACTTTGTCAGCGTGATCGTCCCGGAGGATGCCATGGAATTTAAGCTGCTTGACGCCAGAGGGAAAGGGGGAGATAAGGGATGAGAAAGCGTGTGTCTGCCGGCAGTGTGCTGGGGATACCCTACCTGCTGTTTCAGATATTGTTTATTGTAGTGCCGCTGCTGGTCATCGTGTACTATGCCTTTACCGACGGCCAGGGGCAGTTTTCCGCGGAAAATTTTCTGCACTTTTTTACCAACGGCAAGGCGGTGGGAACGCTGGTTTACAGCTTTGCCATCGCGGCGGTGTCCACCGCGGTCTGCCTGCTGATTGCCTACCCCACTGCCCTGGCGCTGGCGAGGGGTGGCTACCGGAGAGGCCGGGTGCTGCTGATGCTGTTTGTGATGCCCATGTGGATCAATTTTGCTCTGCGGCTTACGGCGCTGAAGGAAATTCTCACGGTGCTGGAGGGAAATCTGGCTTACTACCCTTTCCTGAATACCATCATCGGCATGACCTACGATTTTCTGCCCTTCATGATCCTGCCTATTTACAACACGATCGTGAAGATTGACGCCTCCTATGTGGAGGCGGCCATGGATCTGGGAGCAAAGCGCCCGGCGGTGCTGTTCCGTGTACTTCTGCCCCTGTCCATGCCGGGGATTATCAGCGGTGTGACTATGGTGTTTCTGCCGGCCATGACCAACTATGTGGTGCTGGATATGCTCTACAACAGTACCTATATTATGGGAAGTCTGATCGGAAGCTACTTCTCCGCATATGACTGGAACAACGGCTCCGTGATTTCCCTGATTCTGCTTGTGGTTATCTTCATCTTTTCCCTGGCCAGCGGAGAGCTGACGGAGGAGAAGAATCAGAGAGGGGGTGTCTATTATGGCTAAACGGAGACTGCAGAACCTGTGGCTGTTTCTGGTGCTGCTTTTTCTCTACGCGCCGATTCTGCTGCTGGCGGTGTACAGTTTTACGGACGCTGCCATGATCGGAAGTATCCGGTCCTTTTCCCTGCACAATTATGTGTCCCTGTTTACCATGGAGGAGCTGCGGGATATGATCCTCGGGACGCTGGTTCTGACGCTTGTAGTGGCGGTCATTTCCACGCTGCTGGGAACCCTCGGGGCTGTGGGGGCTTTCTACGCCGGCGGCAAAAAGAAGCGTGTGATGGATCTCTTCAACCAGATTCCGGTGGTAAATGCCGATGTGGTAACGGGATTTTCTGTCTGTGTGCTGATGATTGTATTGCTGGGAGTGGACAAATCCACCTATTTGCCTATGGTGGTAGGACTTTCCTGCCTGAGCACGCCCTTTGTCTATCTGTCGGTGCTGCCGCGGTTAAAGCAGATGGATCCGGGACTCTACGAGGCGGCGCTGGATCTGGGCTGTACGCCGGCGGATGCCCTGCGGAAGGTGGTGTTTCCACAGATCGCTCCCGGCGTTATCTCGGGCTTTCTTCTGTCCGTGACCCTCACGCTGGACGACTACTTTATCACAACCTACACGAAGCCCGCGGCCTTTGACACCATCAGCACCTATGTGGTCAACGCCACAAAGGGGGCTCAGACCCAGGTCAAGACGGCGCTGTGGGCATTGTCTACGGTTATTTTCCTTCTGGCGGTTCTCGCGGTGGTTCTGATGAACCGGACCAGGACTTCAGAAAAGACATCCGGGGGCAGAAGGGAGGAAAGCAGATGAGAAGAAAGCAGATGAAAAGAAAGCAGATGAAAAGAAGAATGTGCGCGCTGCTGATCCTTTCTATGCTTTTCTCCGGACTGGCTGCGGGCTGCGGCAGCAGGGAGAGCGGCGATGAGATTGTCCTTCGGGTGGCGAACTGGGAGGAGTATATCGACGAGGGAGGATGGGACGAGGAGGAAGTCATCGAGCTGGAAAACGGCGCCTCGATCCTGGGAGAACATTCCATGGTGGACGATTTCGAGGAGTGGTACTACGAGACCTATGGCAAGCGGGTGCGGGTGGAATACTCCACCTTCGGCACCAACGAGGATCTCTACAACCAGATGACGCTGGGAGACACCTTTGATCTGGTCTGCCCTTCAGAGTACATGATCATGAAACTGATGCGGGAGGGGGAGGTGCTTCCCTTCTCGGAGGATTTTTACCGGGAGGATCTGGAGGAAAACTATTATGCCAGAGGCGTTTCCCCCTATATCCGGGAGCGTCTGGAAAATCTCGAGATCGACGGGGAGTCCCTGGCGGACTATGCCGCCGGTTACATGTGGGGCGTGATCGGCTATGTCTACAATCCCGAGTATATCAGCCGTCAGGAGGCTGAGGACTGGAACCTGCTTCGGAACAGCGACTATTACAAGCGGGTAACCACCAAGGACAGCATCCGGGACAGCTACTTCGCGGCGGCGGGGATGCTCTATCAGGATGAGATGCTCTCGGAGGAGTTTATGGCCCGGGAGGATTACGCCGAGGCGCTGGATCAGATGATGAACGACACTTCGCCGGAGACAGTGGAGGAAATTGAGGAGCTTCTGACACAGGTTAAGGACAATGCCTACTCCTTCGAGACGGACAGCGGAAAAGCCGATCTGGTTACCGGAAAGGTGGTGGCCAATCTCCAGTGGTCCGGCGACGGCGTGTACTCCATGCAGCAGGCCCAGGAGGATGGCGTACAGCTGGAATTTGCCGTGCCCTCATCCTGCACGAACCTCTGGTTTGACGGCTGGTGCATGTTAAAGGACGGTATCGGGGAGGATCAGGAGAAGCAGCAGGCGGCGGAGGCCTTCGTCAATTTCCTCTCCAGACCGGACAACGCGGTGCGCAACATGTACTATATCGGATACACTTCCGTCATCTCCGGCGGGGAGGACGACACGATCTTCGACTACGCCGACTGGTGTTATGGGGCGGAACTTTCCGAGGAGGACGATGCCGCAGGTCTGGTGGAGTATCCCCTGGGTTATTTCTTCGGCGCTGACGCCGAGGACCCCGCCTACACGATTCTGGCGGAGGAGAGCATGGCGGCGGGGCAGCTCTACGCCCAGTACCCCACCGAAGATGTGCTGGACCGCAGCGTGGTCATGGCCTGCTTTGA
>CASECT010000090.1 GCA_949286525.1 uncultured Eubacteriales bacterium
GTCTTCACGGATATCGGCGAAGGAACCATAACAAGCGACGAGACCAGGGAGGAGGACTGGATCAACAACTGGAAACAGTACTTTTCCTCCTTTACCGTCGGAAATCTGTATATTAAACCCACCTGGGAGGAGACGGAGGAAATCCACAGGGACAAGCTGATGATCGAGATCGATCCCGGCGTCTCCTTCGGTACCGGAAAGCACGAGACGACGCAGCTTTGTCTGCTTCAGATGCAGAAATATCTGAAGAAAGGAGATCTGCTTCTCGATGTGGGTTGTGGCAGCGGAATTCTCTCCATCGCGGCTTTGAAGATGGGGGCGGCGCATGTGACGGGAACGGATATCGACCCGGACTGTATCGGTTCCACCCGGGAGAATATGGAGACGAACCGTCTGGATCTTTCCCTCGGGGATTTTTATGTGGGCAACCTTACCACGGATCAGGATTTACAGGAGACTGTAGGGAGAGAGCGGTACGATGTGGTGGTAGCGAATATTCTGGCGGATATCATTATCCCCATGGCCACGGCCATTGCGGCTGCCATGAAGCCCGGGGCTGTCTTTATCGCCTCCGGTATCGTTGACTTTAAGACACCGGAGGTCAGAAGGGCCATCAAATCGGCAGGGCTGCGGATCCTGGAGGAGAATACCATGGGCGAATGGGCCAGCATCACGGCAGAGAAGGAGTAAAGCCTCGGTAGAGAGGCTGTGAAGAGCGTATGCAGCAGATATTTACAGAGCAGGATATGAAGATGGGCGATGAGATCACGGTGGAGGGGGAGGATGCCCGGCATCTCGCCCAGGTGGTGCGCATGCGCCCGGGAGAACGTCTCAGGGTCAGCCGTATCCTTCCCGGTGGAGCGGAGGGCGACAGCTTCCTCTGCGAGCTGACCGGTGCGGAGAAGACCTGTATCAGACTCCGGGTTTTGGAGAATGTTCCCTCCACAGAGCTGGACAACGCGATCGTTCTCTTTCAGGCAATCCCCAAGGGGGACCGGATGGAAACCGTCATCGAGAAGGCGGTAGAACTTGGCGCCCGGGAGATTGTGCCGGTGGAGATGAAACACTGTGTGGTAAGACTGGACGAGAAAAAGAAAAAATCCCGCGTCCGCAGATATCAGACCATCGCCGAGAACGCCGCCAGGCAGTCCAAGCGGAGCCGTATTCCCAAAGTGGGAGATGTGATTTCCTATCGGGAGGCCCTGGAGCGGGCGAAGACCAGCGATATCTGCCTGGTGCCCTACGAGTGCGAAGATGGAATGGCGTCGACAGAGGAGGCGCTGGCAAAGATTACCCCCGGAAAGTCTGTCAGCATTTTCGTCGGACCGGAGGGCGGTTTCGCGGAGGAGGAAATCCGGGCGGCAAGGGATCTGGGTATGGACGTGATTTCCCTGGGAAGAAGGATTTTGCGCACGGACACGGCTGCCATCGCCGCCATGACGATGGTCATGCTGGCCTGCGAGAAGCGGAAATGACGAGACGTAGAAGGAAAGGAAAACGATAAGAGAAATGGAAGCATATTTTGACAATTCCGCTACTACCCGATGTTCCGCGGCGGCGGCGGATCTGATGATGAAGGTTTTGCGGGAGGATTTCGGAAATCCCTCGGCCCTTCACGGCCGTGGAATGGCAGCGGAGCAGTATATACGGGATGCCAGGAAAAAGATCGCCGCGACGCTGAAGGCGAAGGAGAAGGAAATTTTCTTTACCTCCGGCGGCACGGAGGCAAACAATCTGGCGCTGGTGGGCTGTGCCATGGCAAACCGGCGCAGCGGCAGACATCTGATTACCACATCCATCGAGCACCCGTCGGTGGAGAATCCCATGCGCTATCTGGAGGAGCAGGGATTCGAGGTTACCAGGCTCGGGGTGGATCGCCGGGGCGTGATTGATCTGCAGGAACTCCGGGAGGCGCTGCGGCCGGACACGACCCTGGTCTCCATGATGCATGTGAATAACGAGATCGGAGCGGTGGAGCCCATAGAGGAGGCTGCGGCGGTTATCCGGCAGAAGCAGCCTTCCTGCTTGTTTCATGTGGATGCCATCCAGTCTTACGGAAAGTATGCCATCTATCCCCGGCGGATCGGCGTAGATCTCCTGTCTGTCAGCGGGCATAAAATTCACGGACCGAAGGGCAGCGGTTTTCTCTACGTGCGGGAGAAGACCAGGATCCATCCCCAGATATTGGGCGGTGGACAGGAGGGCGGTATGCGTTCCGGCACGGAGAATGTGCCGGCTATCGCCGGCCTCGGAGAGGCAGCCAGGGAAATGTACGATCATCTGGACGAGAACCGGGAGTATCTCTACGGGCTGAAGCAGCGTTTTATGGACGGAGCCGCGGCCATCCCCGGTGTGACGTTAAACGGCCCGGCTGTGCGGGATGGAGCGCCCCATATCGTCAGCGTCAGCGTGGATGGAGTGCGCAGCGAGGTGCTGCTCCATGCGCTGGAGGAAAAGGGGATCTATGTGTCGGCTGGAAGCGCCTGCTCCTCGAACAAACCTTCCGTCAGCCGGACACTGAAAGCGATCGGTCTGGAAAACAGGCTGTTGGACTCCACCGTAAGGTTCAGTTTTTCCATAGAGAATACGGCGGAGGAGATCGATTACGCGCTGGGCGTCATGGGAGAATTGATTCCGGTGTTGTCCAGATTTACCAGACACTAGTGTTGTGACAGGAGGAAACTATGTACAAGGCATTTTTGATCAAATACAGTGAGATCGGCACGAAGGGGAAAAACCGTTACCTCTTTGAGGAGGCCCTGGCCGATCGCATCCGCCGGGTTCTGGAGCCGGTGGAGGGAGATTTCAAGGTCATCCGTCAGCAGGGGAGAATCTTCGTGGAGACCACGGAGGGATGTGACTACGAGGACGCTCTGGAGGCGCTGAAGCGGGTGTTCGGCATTTCCGGCATCTGTCCGGCCGTTCTGGTGGAGGACGAGGGATTTGATAAGCTGGCGGAGCAGATCTGCGCCTATGTCGATGAGACCTATCCCGACAAGCATTTTACCTTCAAGGTCAGGGCCCGCCGGGCGAGAAAGAATTACCCCATGGATTCCATGGAACTGGCTGCCGCGCTGGGAGAGAAGATCCTTGCGGCCTTCCCGGAGACCAGTGTGGATGTCCACAATCCCCAGGTAATGATCCATGTGGAGATCCGGGAGCAGATCAACTTCTATTCCCGGGAGATTCCCGGGGCGAAGGGAATGCCCCTGGGAACCAGCGGGAGCGCCATGCTGCTGCTCTCCGGCGGGATTGACAGCCCGGTGGCGGGATACATGATCGCCAAGCGTGGCGTGACGCTGGACGCGGTCTATTTCCACGCGCCGCCCTATACCAGCGAGCGGGCCAAGCAGAAGGTGGTGGATCTGGCAAAACAGGTGGCGGCTTACGCGGGACCGATCCGCCTGCATGTGGTAAATTTCACGGATATCCAGCTCTATATTTATGAGAAGTGTCCACACCAGGAACTGACTATCATCATGCGGCGCTACATGATGAAGATCGCGGAGCATTTCGCGAAGGAGAGAAAGTGTCTGGGGCTGATTACCGGCGAGAGCATCGGACAGGTGGCGAGCCAGACCATGCAGTCTCTGGCTGCGACCAACGAGGTCTGCACGATTCCGGTCTACCGGCCGCTGATCGCTTTCGACAAGCAGGATATCATTGATGTATCGGAGCGGATTGGAACTTACGAGACATCGATTCTTCCCTATGAGGATTGCTGTACGATCTTTGTGGCAAAACATCCGGTGACGAAGCCGGATCTGCGGGCTATTCATCGGTCCGAGGCAAAGCTGGGGGAGAAGATGGAAGAGCTGGTAAAGACGGCCATCGAGACCACAGAGGAAATTCTGGTGGACTACGAGGGATAGGAGATGCGTTTTTTCGGACAATAAGAGAAGAACTTCCACTGCGCAGAACGCTTTGCCTGTGGGCGGTTCAACAAAAAAAGCACGGATGCCTGTGCATCCGTGCCTTAAGTCCGCATGTTACGGAAGTGTTGCCTGAATCCTACGGAATCTACTGAATGATGTAGGGCTTCAGGGCCTCCAGTACTTCATCTACGTTGGTGTCCGTGTAGATGGTCAGATCGATCGGCTTGGAGAGATCCAGGGAAAAGATTCCCATGATGGATTTCGCGTCGATGACGTATCTTCCGGAAATCAGATCAAAATCGTAATCATACTGGCTGATGGTGTTTACGAATGATTTTACCTTGTCGATGGAATTTAAAGAAATCTGTACTGTCTTCATAATCCGCCTCCTGTGTTTGTTGTTTTTATGCCTTCATGGTAAAACATTCCATGATAAAAGTCAATATTGCGGCAATGAGAAAAGTAAATTTTACCTGCATGAGAAAGGAAAAATCCATGAAAAAAAGAGCGGCGCTTCACAATCTGGGCTGCAAAGTAAACGAATATGAGACCGAGGCGATGCAGCAGCTTCTGGAGGAGGCTGGATACGAGATCGTGCCCTTTCAGGAGGAGGCGGATGTGTATGTGATCAACACCTGCTCTGTCACCAATATCGCGGACCGGAAATCCCGCCAGATGCTCCACCGGGCAAAGCGGAAAAATCCCGATGCCATCGTGGTGGCCGCGGGATGCTACGCCCAGACAGCGGAGGAAAAACTGCTGGAGGATGACGCTGTGGACATTGTCATCGGAAATAACCGCAAGGGGCGTCTTCTAGAGGCCATCGACGCCTTTGAGAAAAATAACCGCCGGGAGCGGGAAGTGAGCCGGATCGATATCAACGACGGCTGTCAGCCCTATGAGACCATGGAGGTCAAGTACGCGCCCGGCCATACCAGGGCGTTTCTGAAGGTGCAGGACGGGTGCAATCAGTTCTGTTCCTACTGTATTATTCCCTATGCCAGAGGGCGGGTCCGCAGCAGGGATCTTGCGGATGCGGTAAGGGAAGCGGGCCGTCTGGCCGAGAGCGGTTACCGGGAGATTGTTCTGACGGGGATTCATCTGTCTTCCTATCAGACGCCGGAGGGAGGCGGCCTTCTGGAACTGGTGGAGGCGGTCAGTCGAGTGCCCGGCATTGACAGGATCCGCCTGGGTTCTCTGGAACCTCAGATTGTTACGGAGGAATTTGTTTTGCGTCTGTCCACGCTGCCGAAAGTGTGTCCCCATTTTCATCTC
>CASECT010000091.1 GCA_949286525.1 uncultured Eubacteriales bacterium
TGCAGGGCGTGACGGAACGGCTTCAGGAGCAGATTTTCGGCTGTGTGATGGCTTTTGCCAGGACCGGGGATCCAAATCATGCCGGAATCCCACACTGGGACGCAAGCGCACCGGGACAGGACCACGTCATGTTCTTCGGCGAGAGTGTAAAACAGAAGACGAATCCCGACGGGGATATTTTCCCGGTGCTGGCGCCGGCGTCGATGGCAAATTTCATGAAGAAGATGGCTCAGCTGGATATCAAACATTAAAAATAATGAGGAGGACAGACAAGTGAGGATTTATGACGCGAAAGTGAATCATATGACAAATCCTTTGGGATTTTTCATGGAGAAAGTATCTTTTTCCTGGAAGGTAAGCGAGGCCCGGGGAAAGGTACAGAAGGCGGCCAGAGTACGGATTGCCGCAGATGAAGAGATGAAGGAGATCCTGTTTGATTCCGGCATGGATGAGACGGCGGATTCACTGGCCTATCCGGTGGAATTCGCGATGGAGCCCAGGACCCGTTATTTCTGGCAGGTAACGGTGCTCTCCGATGCAGGGGAGGAAGCTGACAGCGAGGTGCAGTGGTTTGAAACGGCAAAGATGAACGAGGAGTGGACCGGAAGATGGCTGACCTGCGACAGCAGTGAGAAACGCCACCCGATTTTCAGTAAGGAGATCGCTCCGGCGAAGGAGGTGGCGAAGGCCCGTCTCTATGTGACCGGACTGGGACTCTATGAAGCCTATATCGACGGGAAGAAGGTGGGCGATGAATATCTGACCCCTTACTCCAACAACTATAACCGCTGGGTACAGTATCAGACGTATGATATTACCGATCAGATCGCCGGCGGAGGAAAGCTCTCGATCCTGTTGGGCAACGGCTGGTACAAGGGCCGTTTCGGATTCAGCGCCCGGGAAGAGAAGGGCTATTACGGAAATGACTGGAAGGTTATCGCGGATGTGGTTCTGACCTACGCGGACGGTACGGAGGAAGTGATCGGTACCGACGAGAGCTGGACGGTAACCAGAAGCAAAATCATGTTCTCCAATCTCTACGACGGGGAGCAGATCGACGCTGCCGCGCCGGAGCTTTTGGCGGAGACACCGACGGTCTGCGACGCGCCGAAGGGCAGGCTGGAGGCAAGGAGAAGTCTCCCGGTAAGGGCACATGAACATATCAAACCGGTGGAGCTGATCCACACGCCGGCGGGAGAACAGGTCTTTGACATGGGACAGAATTTCGCAGGCATCTTTACCTTCCGTGTGAAAGAGCCGGCTGGGACAAAGATCCGTATTCAGACCGGAGAGGTGCTTCAGCAGGGGAATTTCTATAACGAAAACCTGAGGACTGCCAAATCCGAGTACATCTATATCAGCGATGGCAATGAAACGGTTATCCGGCCCCATTTTACCTTCTACGGATATCGTTATGTAAAGGTGGAGGGCGTCAGCAATCTGAACATCAATGATTTTACCGGCCTGGCTCTCTACAGCGATATTGAAATGGTCGGCGACGTAAAGACGGGACACGCTCTGGTCAATCAACTGGTTTCCAACGTGCGCTGGGGGATGAAGGGAAATTTCCTGGACGTGCCTACCGACTGCCCGCAGAGAGACGAGCGTATGGGTTGGACGGCGGATACCCAGGTGTTTGTGCCTACCGCCACGTTTTTGGCTGATACCTACGCCTTTTACAGCAAGTTTCTCCATGACATGCACACAGAGCAGTTGGATCTGGACGGAATGGTGCCGGATGTGGTTCCTTCCGCCGGTGTGCACAGCTGCTCCAGCGTGTGGGGAGATGCCGCCTGCATCATCCCGTGGTTTCTCTATGAGTTCTACGGGGATAAAAAGATCCTGACGGATCAGTTTGACAGTATGAAGGCCTGGGTGGATTATATCCGCCGCCTGGACGGGGACGACCACGCATGGCGGCGTCATTTCCATTACGGCGACTGGCTCGCCCTGGATAATCCTTCCGGCAAGGTGGACGAGGTCATGGGCGGCACGCCGGTAGAGTACATCGCGAATATCTATTACGCGGCCAGCGCGGGACTGGTAGCAAAGGCGGCCGGTGTGCTGGGATACGAGCGTGAGAAGAAGGAGTATCAGGCTCTTAGCGACGAGCAGTTTGAGGAAGTGAAGAAGGAATACTTCTCTCTGACCGGACGCTGCTGTGTAAATACCCAGACGGCGCTGCTCCTGGCGCTGAAATATGACCTGAGCGCCAATGTGGAACTGACCATCCGGATGCTCAAAGACCTGTTCTCCGCCAGCGGCGGAAAACTGAAGACCGGATTTACCGGAATGCCCATCATGTGCCCGGTGCTCTCTGAGAACGGGATGAACGATCAGGCGTACAAACTGCTTTTGAATGAAGATTTCCCGGGCTGGCTCCACGAGATCAAGCTGGGTGCGACGACAGTGTGGGAGCGGTGGAACAGCCTGGACGATGAGGGAAATATATCCAGCACCGGCATGAACAGTCTGAATCATTATGCTTACGGTTCTGTTCTGGAGTGGGTGTTCCGCTATGTGGCGGGATTCAATGTCAGCGAGAAGCATCCGGGGAGCAGGCATCTGGCTATCGCTCCGGCGGCAAATGTTAAGCTGAAAAAGGCGGAAGGGACATACGATTCTCCGGCGGGAAGATATGCATGTTCCTGGGAGCTGACGGACGATGAGCAGATGAAGTTCTCCGTGACAGTACCCTTCGGCTGCACCGCTGAAGTGACGGTTCCCATGGCGACGGAAGAGGTGCTTTCCGACCAGTCAAATCCGCTGTTTGCCGATGTGAGTGACGGTGTTTGTCATGTGGATGCAGGCGTCTATGAGGTTTGCTTTAAACTGCCGGAGAAGCCGAAGGGGCAGTATACAGTGGATACGCCGATTAAGGATTTGATGGAGAATGAAGAAATCGTGGCGACACTGGGAGCACAGATGCATTTTGATCAGATCCCCTCCCATATGCGGGAGGAATCCATCCGGGGGGTCATGGAGAAATACGCAGGGGGCGTTGACGATGAGATGCTGAATCAGCTGGACGCGGCGCTGGCCAGATTCTGATGGTGGCCGGGATGAAGAGAGCGAAGCTGATTTTCCGGGGATTGCTTCTGTGGTATTTTCCCACAGACCGGGAATACCGGATCATGAGGCGGTGGAAGAGATTCTTTGACGGGATCGCCAATGCGGCCTGGAGCATCCTGCTGGGGATGGCGTCCGTCAGTGAGGCAAAGCGCCGCCTCGCCGCCAGGCGCCGGGGAAGCAGGTCCCCGCAAAAAACCCGGACGCCGGACAGAATGAAATATGGCGCCGGCGTTTAGAGGAAACGGTTTTTTTCGGGATCATATACATAATCAATCTTGGCCAGCTGCTTTTTGATGTAGGAGATATCCACATCCTCGGCTGCCGCGAAATCCTCCAGGGAGGGGTAGCGGTCCCGCAGGTTGGTGTTGACTACGGAGAGCAGCATGGCCGGATCCAAAGGCAGATTCATAAAAAATTCCCTCCTTATGCGTTATGAGATTTTACTATTATACGCATAAGAGAGGGAATTGTCACTATCTATGTCTGATTTTCGGCATGGGTCTGAGGCGCGTCGGGATTCAGGATTCCGACGCGGGAAGTTTTTTCAGGAAGGGGTACAGCACGCAGGATACCGCCACGCCGAAGAGACCCTGAACGATATTGAAGGGGACGCCGCTTAGGGCGGAAGCTGCTCCGGCTGCCAGGGAAGCGGAGGAGAACCCGTCGCCGGCGGTAATGGCCATCAAAAAGATCTCAAAGAAAAAGTACCCGATAACCATAAAGGCTTCGCCGACGATGCCTCCGATGATCAGGCGGGGGATGGTAAGCCCCCGGAAGGTTCCTCCGTCTGCGCCCGCTACTTTTATATGTCCGCAGGCGATCACGCCGGCCAGAAGCGCCGTGAGGGCCTTGATGATAAAGGTGGCCGGCACATAGGACAGGTAACCGGAAAAGAGATCCGAGAGCATAGAGCCGATGCCGGCGGCGAGAGCGCCCGGCACAGGGCCCAGCAGGAAAGCGCACAGGAGAACCAGAGCGTCTCCGGGATGAATGTATCCCATGGTGGGTGTGGGAATTCGGATAACCATGGTAGCCACACAGGTAAGCGCGCACATCAGCGCGGCAAGAACCAGTTTTTTCGTATTTTCTGTCATTTCAGATTTCCTCTCTTTCCATTTCGCATGTATTCCATTATAATGATTCTTGAGTATATGAAAATATCCATTTTATGTTCATCTAAACAGACCAGATGAGGAGGGCAGGACAATGCTGACCTATACCTTTGAAAACCGGGGGAAGAAATCTTATTATCAGTATCTCTATGAGCAGATGAAAAGCGACATTCTGGAGGGAAAACTGGCGGCTGGGGCGAAGCTGCCCTCCAAGCGGAGCTTCGCGAAACATCTGAATCTCAGCGTCATGACTATCGAAAACGCCTATGGGCAGCTTCTGGTGGAAGGCTATATCACTTCAGTGGAAAAGAAGGGCTATTATGTGGCTGACATTACAGGACAAGTCCAGATTCTGCAGAAAGAACCATACCAGATTTTGGAGAAGGGCGCCGACAGAGATAAGAGCGCTGCCGGTAAGGATGGCTGTGGACGCCAGCAGGATTTCGGTAAAAGAAATGAGGGGACGAAAGAGCCTTTGGCAGATTTTGCGTCCAACCAGGTCAGCAGCCGCCATTTTCCGTTGAGTACCTGGTCGAAGCTGATGCGCCGCGTGCTGGCGGACCAGGGGACGGAGATCTTGAAGACCGGGTCTCATCAGGGACTCTACGCTCTGCGGGAAGCTATCGCCCGGCATCTGTACCGCTTTCGGGGGATGGCGGTATCTCCCGAACAGATTGTCATCGGCGCGGGAACGGAGTACCTGTATCATCTGCTGATTCAGCTTTTAGGGAGGGGACGGATTTATGGCATAGAGAATCCGGGTTACCGGAAACTGGCTCAGATCTATGACCGGAACGACGTACAGTTCCGTTATCTGGAGCTGGATGAAGAGGGACTGTCCCTGGAAGCTCTGCGCCGCAGCGAGGTACAGGTTGTTCACACTTCCCCCTCTCACCATTTTCCGACGGGGATTGTAATGCCTATCAAAAGGCGTCGGGAGCTCTTAGCCTGGGCGGCGGAGGATGACCGCTATATCATCGAGGATGACTATGATTGCGAGTTTCGGTTTTCCGGTTTGCCGATTCCGACCCTTCAGAGTATCGACACAAGGGGAAAGGTCATCTATCTGAATACCTTTTCCAAGACCCTGACCCCATCGGTGCGGATCAGCTATATGGTGCTACCCGACAGCCTGCTGGAACTTTACCGCGGGAAGCTGGGATTTTACGCCTGCACGGTGTCAAATTTTGAACAGTATACACTGGAGGTTTTTCTGCGGGAGGGATATTTTGAGAAGCATATCAACCGTATGCGCAACTATTACCGGGGCAAGCGGGATACGGTCATCCGGGCCATCCGGTCCGGGGCTCTGAAGAAGCGGATCAAGGTGCTGGAGGAGGACGCCGGGCTGCATTTTCTGATCCGCATCGACACGGAACTGTCGGATGAGGAGGTAAAGGAGCGTCTGGCGGGACAGGGGATCCGCATGAAGTGCCTGACGGATTACAGCTACTGCCACAACCCTTTTTACACGCACATGTTTGTGGTTAATTATTCCGGGGTGGAGGAGGAGCGGCTGCCCGAGGCTATGGAGCGTCTGCAGAAATGTATCTGAAGGAGGTTGTCTGTGAAAGAGAAAAAATATATAGAGATCAGAAGAAACGCGAGAAGGAGGAAATGGAGGAAAAACCGCGGAAAGATCATCGCGCTGGCGGTGGTTCTCGTACTGGCGCTGGCAGGCGGCGCACTGTGGCATTTTCAGGGGGAGCGTCTGCTGCCGGTCATCAGCGGCCGGGGAGAGACAGAAGGGGACGCGGAGTCCGGCGGCGGGGCGGAATCATCCGGGAAATCGGAAAATGCCGGAGAGAAGGAGGAAGAGCCTGCGCTTCCCACCACCATCGTCTTTACCGGGGATGTACTGTTGAGCGGCTATGTACAGAACAATTATGACAGCAGCGGAATTTCCGGCGTGCTGGACCAAGAGCTTTTGACCCTCTTAAACGGGGCGGACATTGCCATGATCAACAATGAGTTCCCCTTCAGCGCCAGGGGAATCCAGGCGGAGGATAAACAGTATACTTTTCGGGTCAATCCATCCTACGTCACGGCGCTTAGGGAGATGGGCGTGGATGTGGCGGGGTTGGCCAACAACCATGTGTTGGATTACGGGACGGACGCCCTGGAGGATACCTTTTCGGCGCTGGAGAATGCGGGCATCGCTTACACCGGCGCGGGACGCAGCTACGAGGACGCCTGCCGGTTGATCCGCTTCGAGAAGAACGGAAAGAGCTTTGGCTTTCTGGCTGCTTCCAGGGTCATTCCGGAAGTTTCCTGGAATGTGGAAAACGGCGCGCCTGGAGTCTTCTGCACCTATGACACCACCCACCTGGTGGAGGAGATAAAGAAAGCGAAGCAGCAGTGTGAGTATGTGTTTGTGGCAGTGCACTGGGGTGTGGAGCATACGGACGTGCTGACCGATTATCAGCCTGTCATAGCCCATCAGCTGATCGACGCCGGAGCGGATGGCGTCGTCGGTTCCCATCCCCATGTGCTTCAGGGAATTGAGTTTTATCAGGGGAAACCGATCTTCTACAGTCTCGGCAATTTTATTTTTAACCGGGAAATTGCGCGGACTGCGGCGGTGGAGATCACGGTAACGTCGGAGAACGAGATGCGGATCCGGCTCATTCCCGCCTCCGCGGAGAACGCGTACACCCACAGCGTGACCGGAGAGGAGGCTCAGGCGATTTTCCGGTATCTGGACGACCTGTCGGAGACGGCTGCGGTGGACGAAAGCGGGATGGTAAGTCCCGCCTGGTAGGAAGGGGTATACCGGATCAGATGTGGGAAATGTCTGCGGGTCATGTTTGTGAGAAAAAACATCACAAAGGGGATTCTTCCTTGAAAAAAAAGGTCGGAATGATACAATAGAAATATGAAAAACTTAGTAGAGAGCGAGGTATCAATTATGTTTGGTTTTGGACAGCTTATCAACATTTTGAAG
>CASECT010000092.1 GCA_949286525.1 uncultured Eubacteriales bacterium
GTGATCTGGATCTGGAACTGCACTACTATGTCTATGAGGAGAGGGACGTGATCGCCAGAAGCGCCCGGCTGATAAACCGCGGCGACAGGGAGATAAGGCTGAGGCGGATGATGAGCCTGCAGATTGATTTTGACGGTACGGATTTTGATTTTACCACCTTTGGCGGAGCCTGGGCTCGGGAGATGAACCGGCGCACGGTAACTGTCAGCGGGGGCAAATGCGTCAACGCGTCCTACACGGGAACTTCTTCCAGCAGGGCCAATCCCTTTGTGATGCTCAGCGTCCCCGGGACGACGGAGGAGGCGGGGGACTGCTGGGGGTTCCACCTCATTTACAGCGGCAATCACTATGAAGCGGTTGAGGCGGGCAGTTATGGGACGACCCGGTTCTGCGCGGGGATCAACCCCCAGTCCTTCTGCTTTCTGCTGAAACCCGGGGAGGATTTTGAGGCGCCGGAGGCGGTCATGACGTATACGCATGAGGGATTCGGCGGGATCAGCCGGCAGATGCACGCGTTTATCCGGCGTCATATCGTGCGGGGCGAGTGGAGCGGGAAAGCGCGGCCTGTACTGCTCAACAGCTGGGAGGCGGCTTACTTTGATATCGACGAGGAGAAATTGCTGCGCCTGGCAAAAGCCGGAAAAGACGTTGGGATCGAGCTGTTTGTGGTGGACGACGGATGGTTTGGCACGCGGACGGACGACACCCGGTCCCTGGGAGACTGGCAGGAAAACAGGGAGAAGCTGCCCGGCGGCCTGGCGGGGCTGTGCGAGAAAGTGAAGGCTCTGGGACTGCGGTTTGGCATCTGGGTGGAGCCGGAGATGATCAGCGTGAACAGCCGTCTCTATGAGGCGCATCCCGACTACGCCATGGTCATTCCGGGCAAACCGCACTCCGAGGGGAGAAACCAGAGAATTTTGGATTTGACCAGGAGAGAGGTGCAGGATTTCGTCATCGAGGAGATGAGCAGAGTCTTTTCCTCTGCGGATATCTCCTATGTGAAATGGGATATGAACCGGATTTTTTCCGACTATTATTCCGCCGCTCTTCCTCCGGAACGGCAGGGAGAGGTTGCCCACCGCTATGTGCTGGGGCTGTACCGGTGTCTGCGGGAATTGACGGAGCGTTTTCCGCATATCCTGTTCGAGGGGTGCGCGGGCGGCGGAAACCGGTTTGACCTGGGGATGCTCTGCTATTTCCCGCAGATTTGGGCCAGCGACAACACGGACGCGGTGTGCCGTGTGGATATGCAGACAAATTACAGCTACGGCTATCCCATGTCGGCGGTAAGCGCCCATGTGTCGGCCTGCCCCAACCATCAGACCCTTCGGATGACGCCGCTGGAGACGCGGTTTCACGTGGCGGCGTTCGGTGTCCTCGGGTACGAGTGCAATCTCTGCGAAATGGACGGGGAGGAGCTTGCGGTAATCCGAAAGCAGATTGCCCTTTACAAGAGATGGCGTGAGGTGCTGCAGACCGGAACCTTCTACCGGATTTGCGAGGGAAATCAGATCCAGTGGATCTGTGTGTCAAAGGATCAGAAAAAGGCCGTGGGATTTTTCATGCAGAAGCTGACAAAAGCGAACTTCTCACAGGCGAGGTTCCGGGCGAAGGGGCTGATCCCGGAGCAGAGGTATCATTTTTATAATCCAACGGCGGAGGAGGATCCCGGAGTGGGGCTGTCGCTGCTTGGCGGGACGGGCGCTATGGGCAGGCAGGCGCCTCCTGCCGAGCGGGAGGACTACTATCTGCGGGGCGACGCGCTGATGTACGCGGGCGTCCGGCTTACACAGTCTTTCTGCGGCGCAGGATATCATGAGGGCATACGGTTTTTCGGAGATTTCGCGTCCAGGATCTATTTTATGGAAGCGGAGGAGGCCCAGAGCGCGGCGGCGGAAAAAGATCAAAAAGAAAAGGACGGAACAGACAGGAGGTAAGCTATGCAGAAACACTTGGAACAGGATTTACAGTATCATTTGCACATCCGGCCGGGGGACGTGGGACGCTATGTGCTGCTGCCCGGCGATCCCAAGCGCTGCGCGAAAATCGCGGAGCATTTTGACGACGCGAAGCTGGTGGCGGACAGCCGGGAGTTTGTGACCTATACCGGATATCTGGAGGGGGAGAAGGTCAGCGTGACGTCCACAGGTATCGGCGGGCCCTCCGCTTCCATCGCCATGGAGGAGCTGGCGCGGTGCGGCGCGGATACCTTCCTTCGGGTCGGGACCTGCGGCGGTATGGCCCTGGATGTGATCGGCGGGGATATCGTGGTGGCCACCGGGGCGATCCGCATGGAGGGAACCAGCCGGGAGTACGCGCCGATCGAATTCCCCGCGGTGGCGGATATCACGGTCGCCAACGCGCTGATCGCCGCGGCGAAAAAACTTGGTTTCCGCTGTCACGCCGGGGTGGTGCAGTGCAAGGATTCCTTTTACGGCCAGCACTCCCCGGAGACGAAACCGGTCAGCTATGAATTGCAGAACAAGTGGGAGGCCTGGAAGAGGCTGGGATGCCTGGCTTCCGAGATGGAATCCGCGGCCCTCTTTGTGGTGGCAAGTTATCTGGGTGTGCGCTGCGGGTCAGATTTTCTTGTGGTTCACAACCAGGAGCGGGACGCCGCGGGCATGGATAATCCGGTGGTCTACGAGACGGAAGGAGCCATTGAGGTGGCTGTGGAAGCCCTGCGGATACTGATCGCTCAGGATCGGGGCGAGAAGAAATGATCGTTGAGATCTGAGATTCATATTGTCCGGCGTCAGGGATTTTCTGACGCCGGATGCAGAAGTCGTTCCACGGTAGGCATGTCTGTCTCCAGCTCCGCCGCGATGGCCGCCATATCCTTGCCCTGGGCGGCTTTTTTGCGCGCGAGATCCCGCAGGGCTTCTTCGCGGCCTTTGGCAAAACCGGCGGATTCGCCCTCCTCATATCCGTCCTGGTAGACGCTTCTCCGGTATTTCTTCTCATCAAACTCTGTCAACAGCATATGCATTACCTCCGTCTTCTGCCGGATCAGCACATCTTTCAGGATTCCTTCCGCGATGCAGCTGTCCATGGCTGTCTCGATGGCACGCTTTAACGACATGCCCTTGCTTAAGGCATCATAAATGCGGGAGACAAACTCGGAGTACTCTCCCAAGCGCCTGCATTTCTCCAGCAGATCTTGATTGTGCCCCCGATTGATGTTCAACATCACGCAGCGGCACTCCAGACATCCGCTGCCCCGCCCTTCCGAGAAAGCATCGGAGAGGTAGAGCGCGGTCTCATCCTCCAGCTCATCCGTTCCATTATAGAATACCACATATTTGGGGGTGGGCAGCGGAATCGTCGCGTTTCCATACAGACTCCGCTTTCCCGCCGCTACCAAGCCCTCGTACTGTCTGGCGAAGTAAAGAAATCCCCGCAGGGGCATGTTGGGATTCTTCGTGCTCTGGTGTTCGTAGAGATTCAGGCGGTTTCCAATGATGAAAGACAGGTCATTCTTCATCTTCAGGAAAATCACATCCTCCAGGGTAACGATCTCCAGGGCGTTCGGATCCCTGTAGCTGCTGCCATTTAAGGCATTGTAGAGATCCAGCAGATCCCGCTTGTCCTTAAAGAGAAAGCGAAACAGGCGATCCCGGTAGGCGCGGTTGAGATGAATGTGAGGAAGCCAGAAACCTCCCGCATACCATTTTAAGGATTTTTTTACCATAGATGTACCTCCATTATACCTTCTTTTGTTTGCTGTGACAACTGTTCATATTTTTGTCGTAGATAATTGGGATTGTTTCTGAAACATCAGAAAAATCTTGAAACGTGAAATAGAACAAAGAATATAAAATAAAAAATAGAAATGTCCGGGCAATCCCGGATGAAAGTGTATTCACTATACCAGATACGTCGGAGAAAGTAAAGGGAGATTTTGGATTAAGGGAAAATGAAAGAAAAATTTAAGCCTGTAAATAATGGAAAAATATCGGTACGCATGAGGTGGAAAAGACGAAAACCTACAGCGTACCGCTCTATCTGATTTGGATGCTGCCCCGGTATCTGGCCTGTGCGCCGGCGGACGCAAAGCCGGTTTGATTACATTACAGACCAAGCAGTTCCCGATCCAGTTCTTCCAGCGTTTCTTCCTTAAGATCCGGGATGAATTTTGCCAGGCTTCGCGGCGTTACGCCGTCGGCAAGGGGACTGTCTTTTAGCTGGGAAGCCATGGGCAGATAACGGCTGACGACGGCGGACGCCTGCTCATCGGCGAACAGCTCCGAAAGCGGTCGGTCGATATGGAAACGGCCGTTTCGCCCGTCGTTGACGCCGTAAATGGTAAAATCTCCCAGCTGATCTTTCAGCCAGCGGACGCTCATGGGGAACCACTGGGCGTATGCCGCGTCGACGTATGCCGCGCTTCCGCTGCAGGCAAGAGATTTGCCAAGGGACATACCGTGGACGCCGCCGGGGAAAATGTGCAGCTCGAAGTCCACGCCGGCCTCCTCCAGGGCGGACGCGAAGGCGAGCTGATGGCGGGGCGGCGTGACAGTGTCCGCCCTGGTGCCGACGATGAAGGAAGGCGGCGCCTTTTCATCCACGGATTCGATGATGTCCGGGCAGTCCAGCGCCCGGGAGGGATTGTGGGTTATGCCCGGATAGATCAGCAAAAGGGCGTTGGGGCGCATTGGGTCATGGGTGGCGGAGGCGGCTGCCAGATGTCCGCCGCCGGAAAATCCGATCATGGCCACTCGATCTGTATCCAGGCAGCAGGCTTCGCCGTGGGCGTGAATCCAGTTTAAGGCGTCCTGGACATCCTTCATGGGATCTGCCATGACCGCCTCGGGCTTTTTTGTTACGGTGGTGTAGTCCAGGACAAAGGCGCTGTAGCCCTCCGCATAGTATGCCGACGCGATGGGCTCCGCCTCCCG
>CASECT010000093.1 GCA_949286525.1 uncultured Eubacteriales bacterium
GGAGGGAAGCCAGAATGAAGGGAAACCCTACTTCTATCTGATGGCCATGGATTCGGAGGCCCTGAAGGAGTCCTCCCTGAACATTGTCGAGGGGCGCGCGCCCGTCCGCGAGGGAGAGATTGTGATTTCCAGACATATCCAGACCAACGGCGGTGTACGGTACCAGGTGGGCGACGAGCTGACCCTGACGGTGGGCAGAAGAGTCAGCGGCGGGTATGATCTGGATCAGTCCATACCCTATGTCGGGGAGGAGGAGACGTTTGTACCGGTCTTTGCCAGGACCTACCGGGTGGTGGGCATCACAGAGCGGATGGACAATGTTATGGAGGACCGTATGGCTCCAGGCTACACGGTCGTTACCTGCTTTGACGGGAAAGACGGGAGTGTGGTGCATCCCGGCACAGTGAATGTGTTTGTGCGCCTTACCCCGGAGGGGCTGCGGCACGCGGATGAGACGGTTTCCCGGATACTGGGGATTCCCACGGAGGTGTATCAGGCCTGGAAAGATGGAACCATCAGCTCCGAGGACTATGAACAGTATGTGACAGGGACGGATCTGGAAACCCGTTTCCACGAGAATGAGAATCTGATCCGCTATGAGACGCTGAATTTCGGCAATTCCAGCCTCAGTTTTGTATACTCTATGGCGGCGATTGTCATTATCATTATTCTGTTTACCGCAGTGTTCTGCATCAGCAACAGTTTTTCTATCTCCATCACGGAGAAGATGCGGCAATACGGAATGCTGGCCTCAGTGGGGGCGACACCCCGGCAGATCCGGAAAAATGTGTACTATGAGGCTTTCCTTCTGGCGGCGGTGGGAATCCCGCTGGGAATGGGCAGCGGCCTGCTGGCCTGCCGGGCCCTTACCGACGTGGCCAGCTCTCTTCTGGAGAGCGCCCTGGGAACGTTCCTGCGTTTTGAGATTTCTCTGCCCGCCCTTTTACTCTCCGCAGGACTGGCGCTGCTGACAATCTTTCTGTCCGCGCAGACACCGGCCCGGCGGGCGGCCAAGGTGTCTCCGATTTCCGCGATTCAGGGTCTGGATGATATCCGTATCCGGGCGAAGGAGATTCGCGTGCCGGGATTGATCGGCAGAATTTTCGGAACCGGCGGCGTGATCGCCTGGAAAAACATGAGGCGCAGTCGGAAGAAGTACCGCGTCGCGGCAGCCTCCATCGCCCTGAGCGTGATGGCCTTTGTGTCCATGGCTTCCTTTATCCGGCTTGCTTTCGGGGCGACGGACTATTATATGAACCATCTGGAATACAAGCTGGCCTATTACGCGACGATACCGGATGACTATGAGAAGGCGGTGGCGATTGCGGATCGGGAGGATGTGACAGAGGGCAGCGTTGTTCGCCAGACCCTTCTGGAAGTCGATCTGGAGGGGCTGCCCTGGGCTGACGAGGAGGCGGAGGCATATTTCTCGGAGGATACCGACACCATGTCCATCGGGATCTGCTCCCTGGGGGATCGGGCCTATCGGGAGTACTTAAAGGAGCTGGGGCTGACTTACGATGAGGCAAAAGATAAAGCGATTTTGTTTAACAGTTTCAGCCTCTACGATGAACAGACGGGACAGAGCCGCGCGCACCGGATTTTTCAGATGTCGGCGGGAGATGTCTTCTCGGGAAGCATCTATGATCTGACTGCCGGGGGCGAGGACAGCGGCCGGGAGGATGCTTCTCTGACGCTGGCAGCGGTGACGGACAGGGAGACGCTGGGAATTTCGGGAACGCAGGCCGTTCTGATTGTCAGCGACGAATGGATGGACGCCCATGCGAACGCGGTCTTCGATTCAGCTACCGCGTATTATGACTGTGGGGATGCGGACGCGCTGCAGGAGGTAATGACGGATGAATATGGTATTCCGGTGGATCATATTACAAATGAGGAACAGACTTATGAGGATCAACAGGCTCTCTTTACCACCGTTTCTGTCTTTTGTTACGGTTTTATTCTGGTCATTGCTCTGATCGGCGTGACCAATATTTTCAATACGGTTACCACCAGCATGGAGCTGCGGAGCAAAGAGTTTGCCATGCTCCGGTCCG
>CASECT010000094.1 GCA_949286525.1 uncultured Eubacteriales bacterium
GAGCGGAGGCTGGTGAGCCTCGACGGGAACGAGACCATAGAAATACGGTATTTCCCCTTTTTGATCGGAAAACAGGAGGGGCTGGTGGACTATGCTCTGGGGAAAGATACGGTCAGCCGCCTCCACGCGAGAATTGACCGGGAAAATGATGGATACACCATCACAGACTTAAATTCAACCAATGGAACCAGGGTGGACGGACGCCTTCTTCAGACAAACGAGACCGCTTCCCTGCCGGTGGGAAGTGAAATTTATCTGGCGGATGCAGGCTTTTTATTTGTATGAGTATTAACAAATATCGGCTAATATGATACAATGTTTCTGTATAAAAAGGAGAAAACGTATGGAGCATCCTCGCAGAAGACCGGCGTATATCAATGGCGTGCTGATCGCCGTAAACATTCTTTATTTTTTCTGGCTGGAGTTTCACGGATCCACAGAAAATGCGGCGTTTATGGTGGAGCACGGGGCCATGTATGTGCCGCTGGTGGTGAGAGAGGGAGAGTATTACCGGCTGCTGACCGCAGTTTTTATGCACTTCGGGATCTCCCACCTGGTGAATAATATGGTGATCCTGTTTGTCCTGGGAGATAACTTGGAACGGGCGCTGGGAAAAGTAAAATACCTGGTGTTTTATCTGATCTGCGGCGTTGGGGCAAACGTTTTCTCTATGGTTGTCAGTATACGTGAATATGAGCTGGCGGTGTCAGCCGGGGCCTCGGGAGCCATCTTCGGGGTGATCGGCGGCCTGCTGTACGTGGTGATCCGCAACAGAGGACGTCTGGAGGACCTGAGTACCAGACAGCTGGCGCTGTTTGTGGCGTGCTCTCTCTACTTCGGATTCACAAGCACCGGCATTGACAATGCGGCTCATGTTGGCGGTCTGGTTTTAGGATTTCTTCTGGCGGCGATTTTCTACAGAAATCCGGGAAGAAGAGAGGCCAGATGCTGAGGGAGGAGGAACGATGAAGGACAATAATTGTATTTTCTGCAAAATTGCAAACGGGGAGATCCCGTCAGCTACCGTTTATGAGGATGAGGATTTCCGCGTGATTCTGGACATGGGACCGGCGTCTAAGGGACATGCACTGATTCTCCCCAAGGATCACTACCAGGATGTGTGCGCCCTGGACGAGAAGGTGGCCGCAAAGGCTCTTCCCCTTGCAGCCAAAATCGGCGCTGCGATGAAAAAAGGCTTGGGATGCAGCGGGTTTAACGTGGTTCAGAACAATGGCAAGTCTGCCGGACAGACCGTGTTCCATTTTCACATGCACATCATCCCGCGTTACGACGGAGGCCCGGAGATGGTGACCTGGAAACCGGGGGAAGCTTCGGGAGAAGAATTGGAAGAGACGGCAGGGAAGATCAGAAACGAAATCGAATGATACGGGGGAGTAAGTGAGTATGGGACACGAAAGAGATATGGAGTTTCAGAACGTTTACGTAAAATTTCAGGCGCCGCTCAGGACGATTGCCAGAAATTGCGGTGTCTCACTGAACGACATAGACGACGTGGTACAGGAGGCGTTCGCGTCGTATTATCAGAATTATGTCCTGCAAGATGTGGAGATCTTCAGCGTCAAGGCTGTGCTGACCATGATCGTGAAGAGAAAGTGCGTGGATTGGTACAGAAAGAACCGGCATTTTACCTTTATCGGTCTGGAGACAGAGGATGGCGAGATCCCCACGGAGGTCCTGCTCCGGTGTATTTCCAAGGATGTGGCGGAGGTTGTGCTGGATCGTGAGCGCTACCGCGCGATTCGTGCTGCGATTGATTCTCTGAAGCCGGCTTGGAGAGATGTGATCTACTGCTGCTGCGTGCTGGGATATGCTCCCCACGAGGCCAGCGAGATTCTGGGAATCTCGGGAACGGCGTGCCGTTCCCGACTGATGAGAGCGAGGATCTATCTTAGGAAAATTCTGGATCCAGAATATGTTCCTCAGCTTGCTGAGTAAGATTCGATGAGGGATACGATGGTATCCACAGCGTTGGAGAGAGGGCTCTGCTCCATGGCCTGGATAAACTGAGCGCGCCCGCGGTCCGTGGACGTGATCGCCTGGTAGAGAGTCTCGCCGTTGAGATTCTCCTCCTCCAGGACCGTGCTGAAGCCCTGCTTTTCAAAGGATTTTGCGTTGAGGATCTGATCCCCCCGGCTGGCGGCCGCAGACAGCGGGATCAGCACGTTGGGTTTGCGCAGAGCCAGAATCTCGCAGATGGAGTTGGCTCCCGCCCTGGACACAATCAGATCCGCAGCGGCAAACAGATGCTTGAGAGGAGCATCCACATATTCGTACTGTACATATCCGGCGGTTCCGATGAGGCTTTCGTCCAGATTGCCCTTTCCGCAGATATGTACCACCTGGTAGAGGGGCAGCAGCTTCGGCAGCAGCTTCCGCACCGCGTTGTTGACCGTGACGGAGCCCAGACTGCCGCCGATTACCAGGATCACCGGACGGTCAGCGGACAGATGGGCGTACTGCAGACCGGCGGTCCGGTCGCCCTCCAGCAGCTCCTTCCGGATGGGGGAGCCGGTGAGCACAGCCTTCTCCTTGGGCAGATACTTCATAGTCTCAGGGAAATTGCAGCACACCTTGGCGGCGGAGGGGATGCAGATTTTATTTGCCAGGCCGGGCGTCATGTCGGACTCATGGATGATGGTGGGAATTTTAAAATGCTTCGCCGCCAGAACCACGGGAACGGCCACAAAACCGCCCTTGGAAAAGACAACGTCCGGTTTATATTGTTTCAGAATTTTCAGAGCTTCGCCGTATCCTTTCAGTACACGGAAGGGATCTGTGAAATTTTTCAGGTCAAAGTACCGGCGAAGTTTACCGGAAGAAATGCCGCGGTAGGGAATACCGGCATTTTCAATCAACTTCTTCTCAATACCCTGATAAGAACCGATGTATTGAATGTCATATCCCCGCTCTCTCAGCGACGGGATCAGCGCAAGATTCGGAGTGACGTGCCCGGCTGTACCACCGCCGGTCAAAACGATTTTCTTCATATGGTTACCTCCACAGCAGATTCGGTTTTATCTCTATTAATATACTACCCAGAAGATGTGAAAAGTCAACCCTTTCAAAAAAGGGAAGTAAAGGAACATTGACGGAATGAGGTGTTTTGTGAACGGCAAAAAGAAAGGCGGGAATCGGTCGGATTCCATGGACGAGCAGATCAAGGCGGCTTATGGCTACACCGACCGCCAGCTGGAACAGGAGATGGACTATGCCCTCTCCCACCCGGAGGCTTCCCCCGAACTGAACCCGCCGGAAGACGAATTCCAGCGCATTCTGTCAAAGGCAGAGCAGCTTCAAAGGGAAGCGGACCAAAAGGCCGCCGCCTCCCGCACCCACCGCCGCATCAATAGAGGAAAGATGGTACGCCTGGCGCTGGCCGCAGCGATCCTGGGCACCCTGAGCGTTGGCGGCGTAGTCAGTGTTGTGGGCAGGAGCGGGTTTAGGTATGAGAGAATCAAAGAAGGTAATGGAGATGAGGCTATCGCATGGCGAAACACGCCTGTAATGGAACGGAGCGATGGGCTGCAGGAGGCGTATGAAAAAATTGCGGAGGAATTGGATATCCCTGTTTTGAAGATGAACTATGTACCTGCAGAAATGAAATTCAGGGGAATCAGTTTTGATGATAAACGTGCAATTTTAAAATTTGATTACAATGGCTACATAATCCGGTTGGTTGAAATTGGTGATATGGTGACGATGGATAGTAGACATGTGTCAGATCGAGAATATTTTGATGAAGAATATTTCCGAGGATTAGGAGCGCCGGTGTCTTTCAGCAAAAATGAACTGGCGGAGGGAAAGACGGAATACAGCGCAGAGATTATGAAGACAGATGCATATTACTATATCAGCGGCATTATGGAAGAAGATGTTTTGA
>CASECT010000095.1 GCA_949286525.1 uncultured Eubacteriales bacterium
TATCTCTACATACACGCTTCGATCCCGGACAATGGCATCAAGTTTACAATGTGCGTTCCGGAGAAAGACAAATACGAGGGAAGATTTTTTCAGTATCTCTCCCCGTTCCCCGGCCCCGATGAGGAGGTCGTTTCCCAGGGCAAGACAGGGGAGGACGACGCGATCGCCTTTGCCCTGACCCACGGCGCTTATTTCGTGGAGAGCAATATGGGATCGAAATTCGCGTTCGGCGCGGCGGAAGATCCGACGATGACGTGGAAAGCGTCCGCGGCTGTGGCGGAGCATTCCAGAAAGATTATCATGGATCTCTACGGCGTGAGCCGTCCCTACGGATATGTGTACGGAGGAAGCGGCGGCGGATACAAGACGATGGCATGTATTGAGAACACAGACGCCTGGGACGGGGCCTGCCCTTATGTGATCGGTTCCCCGGTCTCCCTGCCAAATACGATTACCATGCATGTGCAGGGGCAGCGGCGGCTGCGGGGCGCGTTTGAAAAGATTGTGGACGCGCTGGACGCCGGCGGCAGCGGAGATATGTACGCGGGCCTTACCGCGCCTCAGGTTTCCATGTTAAAAGAACTGACCCAGATGGGATTTCCGCCGAAGGTATGGTTTGTGGAGGCCTACGGCGTGAAAGACCCGGGATCGCTGCCGGTGCTGACGCCCGGTGTGAAGCAGGCGGATCCGACCTACTTTACGGATTTCTGGACAGTGCCGGGATACCTGGGTGCGGATCCGGGCAGCGAGGAGGCCAGGGACCGGCTGCAGTTTACCGGGAAAGTAAAGAGCGTGCATATGCCCGGCGATGAGAAGGTGGATATGACCGGAAACAGTGTGGACGACGCCTGGAGGAAACAGCTGACCAGCGGAAACGGCGCGTGGATTGAGCTGGAAGAGCTTCCCGAGGGGGAGGATCTGTATCTGGAGGGCGTGACGATCGAGCTGACCACCGGCAAGGCTGCCGGCAAACCGATGCTTCTGGATCAGATGATCCGCGAGCCCGGCAAGAAGAGCGGCTATCTGACCATCGGCCTGTGCTACGGTATGACGGATATCGCGGAGGTCATCGGTTCCATTGAACCGGGCGATACGCTGACCATGGACAATTCCGACTATATCGCGATCCAGTCCTACTACCGCCATCAGGTGCCGGAAGACCTTTCTTTCCACGCCTGGGATCAGTTCCGGGACGAAAACGGGCAGCCGGCGATCCCCCAGCGGTCCTTCGTGATGGGCTATGGATTTACCGGAACGGGAACCGTCCAGGACGGAAATATCCAGGGCAAGGTCATTCTTACCCAGTCCCTGATGGATGAGTCCACCTGTCCCTGGTGCGCGGACTGGTATCGAAGCCAGGTGGAAAAGAGCCGGGGCAATACGGATGATTTCCGCCTCTATTATATGGAAAACTGTATGCACGGCGACGTGGCGTGGCTGGAGAATAATATGATTACCAACTATGTGGGAGCGCTGCAGCAGGCTCTTCTGGATGTGAGCGCCTGGGTGGAGAAGGGGATCGAGCCCCTTCCGGCGACCAGCTACCGTTATGAGAACGGACAGATCTATGTGCCGGATTCCGCTAAGGAGCGCCACGGTATGCAGGCAGTGGTTTCCCTGACGGTGAACGGCAAAGACTGTGCCCATGTGAAGGTGGGAGAGCCGGTAATGATGGATATGAAGGCGCTGCTTCCCGAGGGGGCCGGCCGGATTACGGAGGTAAGATTCGCCGCCGAGGATCCGAAGGAGTTTCCTACAATGGCGGATCAGAAAGCGCTGAACGCGTATCCTTACGATAGCGATTTTGTCGTCATCGAAGAGGATGGGCTTGCCGGGGCGAAAGCGTCCTTTGCCCATATCTATGACAAGCCGGGGACCCATTTCGCCTCCGTGCGGGTGCGTTCCACCAGAAGCGGGCAGGATGACGATATCTTTACTCAGGTAAGGAACATCGCCAGGGTAAGGATTGTGGTGGAGTAAGAGTCCAGGAAAAAATTCTGGCTTTCTGAGATAAGAATATTATATGAAACAGAGCGCCGCGGGACGGGAAATCGTTTCGCGGCGTTTCGGCGTGGCGGTCAGATTGTCCGGGGAGACATATTCGTGTGATTTAATGTAAAAACTAAAGAAATATTCATTGAAAATTACATGAAAAAATGAGATAATAGCGAAAAAGGAGGGGATTTTATGTATCGGAAAGTCATGGAGTTCCTGACATCATGGAAGCAAAGCGAATACCGAAAACCGCTGATTCTGCAGGGGGCAAGGCAGGTAGGAAAGACGTATATCAT
>CASECT010000096.1 GCA_949286525.1 uncultured Eubacteriales bacterium
TTCCGCTTCCGGCTCCTTCTCTCCTCTGGGATAAAGAAGCAGGCTGCATGCCCCGCCGTCTCTCACCGTCACCGCAAAATTGATGTCTTTTCCCTCTTTTGTCACGCCCAGCCGCTCCGGTCTTCCGGCCTCCACCTGATACTCAAACATACACGATACCTTTTCCCTTCAACAGTCTATAGTTAACCCAATTATAAGTATTATAGCATTCAGAAATGCCGATGACAACAAAATTTGATAAACTAGAATAACATATATCTGTGATATATGTTATAATGAACACAGAATGCGAATGATACCATCGCGCATACCGGTTTCCGCGTTTGCCGCAGAAAACCATGCGCATCCTATCAAAACACAGGGGGTACATCATGAAAGAACGAATCGAAGCGATTCTGAGCACTCTCAAACGCCGGGAATCCCTGATCCTGGTCAGTATCCTGGCAAGTTCCGGCTCTACGCCCAGGGGGGCGGGCGCACTGATGCTGGTATTTGAAGACGGGCACGCGGAAGGAACCATCGGAGGCGGCGCAGTGGAGCACGCCGCACATCAGCACGCCGTCCGGCTTCTGCATGAACGCACTTCCGATACGGTAGGCTACCGCCTGTCCAAGGAAGATGTGGCCGGTCTCGGCATGGTCTGCGGAGGAGACGTCACCGTATATTTCCAGTATCTGGACGGAGATGCCTGCCTCCCCCTGTTCGAACGTCTCCTGGACGCGTTCTCCGAGAATAAAAACTTCTGGCTCGTGCGCAGAATGGAGCAGAACCGGGTGACAGCCATGGCTGCCTGTGACGAAGACGGACATTTCTGGGGCGACGATCTGTCCGGTTCTCTTCCGGCAGGGCTTCTGAAATCCGGGGCTGTTTTCCGGAGCGGAGATCCCTCTTACTATGCGGAGCCCATCGTCCAGGCCGGATGGGTATACGTCTTCGGCGGCGGGCACGTCTCCCAGGAGCTGGCTCCGCTGCTGGCTCATGTGGGATTCACGGTGGCAGTATTTGAAGACCGGGAAGCATTCGCCGACCCGGCGCTTTTCCCCGGTGTACAGGAAGTGATTCTGGGAGATTTTCAAAACCTCGCCGCCTCCATTACATTGACCGAAAAGGATTCCGCCGTGGTCATGACGCGCGGACACCAGGCTGATTTCGAGATCCTGGCTCAGCTCCTGAGACGCCCCATGGCCTATATCGGATGCATCGGCAGCCGCCGGAAAATCGCCGAGACCCGGAGAAAGCTGTCCGAACTGGGATTTCCGGACGACGCCTATGATGTGGTCCACTCTCCCATCGGCCTGAATATCGGAGCCGAGACGCCTGCGGAAATCGCGATCTGTATCACTGCCGAGATGATTCAGTGCAGAGCCGCGGCAAAAGAAGTATAAAAAAGAAGACGGAAACTCCTTTTTCTTTCAAAGGAGAATTTCCGCCTTCTTTTTATCTTTTATCCTTTTCCGAAACCACAGTCCGGATAATGGCACTCCGGACATCCCAGGCAAAGTCCGCCGTGTCCCAGTGTGGTGATATCCTTGCGCGAGATCGGTATCCCCGCCGCCACTCTCGGCAATAACAGGTCAAAAATCGTAGCTTTCGCGTACATGACGCATCCCGGAAGCCCCATCACCGGCGTCCCGTCCGGGAAATATGCCAGACACAGCATGGCTCCCGGCAGCACCGGAGCCCCATAGGTGACAACCTCTGTTCCCGCTTCCCGGATCGCTCCCGGAGTCTGGTCATCCGGATCCACGCTCATACCTCCTGTGGCGATGATAAGGTCCACGCCTTTTTCTTTCATCTCCCGAATGGCGGCCGCGATATCCTCCTTTTTGTCGCCCACGATCTGATGCTCTTTCACCTCTATGCCATAGACCTGCAGTTTTTTCTCCACCACCGGCGTGAACGTGTCCTGGATTCTCCCGTAGAACACTTCATTTCCGGTCGTGACAATCCCTGCCGTCTTCAGACGGTACGGAACCAGGCGGCAAAGCGGGGTCGCCCCTGCGCGTTCTTTCACCAGCTCCATCTTCTCTTTCTTGATAACCAGCGGAATCACGCGGGTTCCCAGCAGCTTGTCCCCTTTCTTCACAGGACTGTTGGTATGCCGCACAGCGATCATCACCTGATCGATATCGTTGACCGCGTCCAGCCTCTCCACATCCACCTGGAAAACCCCTGCGCATTCGGCGCTCAGCTCAATCTTTCCTTCTTTTACTTCTGAAGCTTTCATATGTTCGTTCTGACAGACGTCACATAAGATCTGCGCGGCCTCGTTTTCATGATACATGGTGTCGTCCTTTTCCCACACATACAGATTGTCTTTTCCCATACTGAGAAGTACCGGAATGTCTTCCTCCGTGACGATATGGCCTTTTCTGAACCGGGGTCCCTTCACCACTCCCGGAATGATCTGAGTAAGGTCATGGCAAAGCACATGGCCGACCGCGTCTTCTGTCCTGATCAATCTCATAGTCTTACCCTCCTGTTGATTCTCTGTCATTTGCGGGCGCACTCCCCGTCGCGCCCTCCCGCCAGCAGGATTCCATGCTCCAGCGACGGCAGAATATATTCCAGGTGTTCTTTCACCGCTTTGGGACTTCCGGGCAGATTTACGATGAGCGTCCTGCCCCTGAGCACACTGGCAGCCCTGGACAGCATAGCTCTGGGGGTAATCGACAGGCTGTAAGCGCGCATGGCTTCCGCGATACCCGGCGCATTGCGGTCCGCCACCGCCATCGTAGCTTCCGGAGTCACATCCGTGGGTGCGAATCCGGTACCTCCCGTGGTCAGGATCAGATCCATCTGTCTGCCGTCAGCAAGACGGATCAGCTGGTTTTTCAGAGGCTGGATGCCGTCCGGAAGCAGGAGGATCTCTTCCACCCGGTATCCGGCTTCGGTAAGCATCCTGGCGATCAGGGGGCCTGAGAGATCCTCTCTCTCTCCTCTGCTCCCCTTGTCTGAAAGTGTGATCACAGCCGCCCGAAGAGGCGGATTCTCTTCCGGAGGAAGCAGTGCCAGTTCATCCCCCACAGACACTTTCCCTCCTTTTAACACCCGGGCGAAGACCCCTTCTCTGGGCATGATACAGTCTCCGGTCTTCTGCCTGATGATACAGTCGTTGTGGCATTCTTTGCCGATCTGCGTCATTTCCAGTACAGCATCTCCTGTGCCGAACCGGCTTCCCACCGGCAAATTCCGAAAATCCAGGCCGTCCACCACCAGATTTTCGCCGAATGCTCCGTATTCCACCCATATTTTTTTCCGGAACTCGTCGATCTTATCCCCGGACAGGAGGCTTATCTGCCTGTGCCAGTTTCCTCCGTGCGCGTCTCCTTCCAGCCCGAAGCCTTCCACCAGCATTCCGGAACCCACATTTTCTTTCGGCGTCCCTTTTTCTCTGCTGATACAGACTGCTCTGATCTTTCCCATACCACATAACCTCCTGTCTCTTTTTACCTGTTATCCTCCGGATATAAAAGCAGCACATTCTGCGGCGCGATCCCCAGCTGCTCCGGCATTTTGTCCGGCACCCGGTCTTTCGGAATCCTCCACCATACAGGCGTACTGTCTTCTTTCTGCCCCGCATAGCGGAACAGAATCGTAGTCTCAAAGGGTTCTTCCATACGGTCCGCATAGACTACCGGAAATACATTCTCTCTGGCCCTGGAATTGAAATAATGCGCCCGGATGCCGATGGCGCAGACATGATCCCCCACCGGTTTTCCTGTCTTCAGGCAGATCCCCCACTCCGGAACCTCCACTTCATATTCCCCTGACTTTCTGGCCCTGACAATGTTCTTGCAGCCGGTCAGAACAGCCCCGACCCGGGTC
>CASECT010000097.1 GCA_949286525.1 uncultured Eubacteriales bacterium
GGACAATCTGCTCCTTGGATACTTCTTTTCCGGAGCGGCGGTCTGTAGTGGTTACAGTAACCCAGGACATGCGATTCGCTGTCAGATCTCCGCCTGTCTCCGGGCTTTCATCCTCGATATCCGAAGGCTCTACCGTCACAACCGACTTGGAGAGAGGCTCTGTGTCCGGAATGACCACGGCGCATCTTCCGTCACTCCACTCAAATTTCAGTTCGTAACGACTTCCGCCGGTAAACGCCATTGTATTGAAGATCTCATATCGGTTTTCGCCCACTTTGCTTACCCGGATCGGACGATAGGTAAACCGCGCCAGCTTCGCTCCGGTGGAAGGCGTTCTGTCCGGATAGAACAGGCCGTCCACGCAGAAGTTTCCGTCGTGCTCCCACTCGCCATGGTCGCCGCCGTAGGTGTAGCTTCCGTCCTCGTGGAGCACCGCGTGATCCACCATCTCCCAGATACATCCGCCCATCAGGCTGTCGTAGGAATAAATTTCCTTCCAATATCCCTCGATGCCGCCGGGGCCGACGCCCATAGCGTGAGCATACTCGCAGAGGAAATAGGGCCGGTCATTCAGCTTCGGTTCCTTCCAGGTTCCCTCGCCGATGGCGTGAACCTGCTCTACCGGCGGATACATCTCGCTTCCCACATCGTAAGCCTTCCGGTCACAGTGGATCGCGCTCTCGTAGTGCACGGGAATGTCCGTGTGCTCCTTCAGGTATTCATACATCTTATCCGTATTGGCATAGCCGCCGGACTCATTTCCAAGACTCCACATCATGATGGAGGGATGAAGTTTATCTCTCTGATACAGGCGTTTTACTCTGTCCACATAGTGGCCTTCCCAGGCCGGATCATGGCTGATGCGGTTGTAGCTTGGCGGCAGCTTGTGGATAAACACACCGTGGGTCTCCAGATCCGTCTCATCCACCACATAGATTCCCATCTCATCGCACATCTCCAGGAGATAGGGATCCGGCGGATAGTGGGAGGTACGCACCGTATCCATATTGAATTCTTTGCAGATGCGGATATCCCGCTCGATCTCCTCCGGCGTCATAGTATAACCGTTAGTGCAGCTGGTATCATGATGGTTTACCCCGCGGAATTTTACTTTCTTTCCGTTCCACAGGAAAAGCCGTCCGTCGATGGTAATCTTCTTGAATCCGATACGGGTCTTGATACACTCGTTCTCCGTCTCCACATAGAGATCGTAAAGGTAGGGCGTCTCGGCTGTCCACTCCATTACCGAAAGATCCTCAAACACCGCTTTCCCAATATGGTTCTCGGAAGAAACCCGAATGGTCTGATCGATTCCATGTCCGCAGATCGTCACAGCGGCTTCTCCCTCCTCCGGAAACTCCACAGACACGACAGCGCTGTAGACCGCTTTCTCGCCGTCCCCTGCATCGGCCTTCTTCTCCGTCTTCAGATCCAGATCCCAGACGTCGTTCTTATCGCCGATCCGAAGCAGCACATCCCGGAAAATTCCGTTATTTCGGAACATATCCTGGCATTCCAGATAAGTGCCGTTGCACCACCGGTGTACCACAACCACCAGCTCGTTCTCTCCCGCTGTCATGTAGGAGGAAATGTCAAACTCCGCCGTGTTGTGGGCGCCCTCGGAATATCCCACAAAGGAACCGTTCACATACAGATCCATACAGCTGGCCACGCCAAGGAAGGAGATAATATACTCTCTGGAGGGATCCTCTACCGGTACCAGTTTGCGGTATACACCCACAAAATTGTACTCGTCCTTGGGCTCCGCCCAGCCGGGTCCCATACCGCCCTCCGGGCTCATCAGAGAAAAGACCTTCCCCACTTCTTCCTCCATGGGAATCTTGGGCGGATCATAGGGGAACTGATACCGCAGGTTCACATAGAAGGGGCGGTCATATCCCCGGAACTGCCAGCAGGCCGGAACATCGATGGTATCCCAGTCTATCGCGTCAGTGTCCAACACATCGGGCAGATCCGCCGGATTATGGTAAAACTTGAAATCCCAGTCGCCGTTTAAACACTTTACCATGGGCGAAGCATATCTTCTCTCCCGCGTTGTCACCTGATCGGCCGCCTTACGGTCAGGATAAGGAATAAAATAGCTTCTCGGCGGCATTTTGTTTACCTCGAAAATATCGAAGGTGTGATAATTGGTTTTGTTAATCTGATATTGCATTTCACATCCCCCTTGCTCGTTTTCTCACTGACCCGTGCGATTATTCCGCATCCGCTTTTTGCGGAACCGCAAAAGTCCGTGCTGTCTTCATTATAGCATTCTCCACATAAAAAGACATGACCATTAGCGATCTCTTCCGGCTCTTTTCGTGTCAAAAAAAGACTTCTCGAACCCGGTTTTCCGGGATCGAGAAGTCCTTCTGTTTTTTAAAGCGTAAGTGAGGGAGCTGTGTAAACTCTTCCTTTCAACTCGTTGTCCAGCATATAGAGTCCTTTGCTGTCTCCGCCAAAGAGTTCCAACTTTGTAATCATATCATTGGCGTTGGTCTCTTCCTCGCCCTGTTCCTTCACAAACCAGTCCAGGAACTGAACAGTGCGGAAATCATTGACCTTCTGCGCTTCCCCGTAAATGTTGTTGATCAGGGAAGTCACATACTCCTCGTGAGCCAGCGCCGCCTTCAGCGGATCCATCAGTTCGCTGTAGGTCTGATCCGGTTTCGCGATCGCCTCCAGAGTGACCTTCTGATTGTTGTTGTGGAGATACTGGTAGAAGAGCATCGCGTGATCCTGCTCCTCCTTCGCCTGGATTTCATACCAGTTGGCATAGCCGTCCAGCCCTTTCTCCTTGTAAAAATTTGCCATATCCAGATACAGATATGCGGAATAAAACTCCTTGTTGATCTGCTCGTTTAACAGTCCTGCTACTCTCTGATCCATCATTTTTTCTCCTCCTGTTCTTCCACAGTATATCACAGAAAACAAAAAAGGAAAACAAGAATCTTTCCTGTTTTCCTTATTGGTAAAATTTTATCAATTCATCCGGATATGTTCCCTTTGCAGTTCCTCAAAAAGAGCCGTCGGCGTCCAGCGGATATTGTCAGGGGTCAGCACCGCTTTCAGAGAAACCGGCTGCAGCCCCAGCTCCTTCCAGACTGCCAGAAACTGATCAATACTCCTGTCGTCCAGTCCGGCCAACACCAGCATCTCCCCGGCAAGTTCCGGTCCCAAATAGATTTCTTTTTTTCTGCCGAAACCGATAATTCCCGCGAGGCATCCCAGTTCCTGACAGTAATCCGGCCGGGAAATTTCCACGGACTCCGCGCTGATACAGGCGCAAACTCTCCTGACCTGGCGCTTCCGTTCCGGACTCATATGAAAGACAAGTATTTTTTTCATCACAGATTCCACCTGTGGCCGTGGCCTACCCGCAGCCGATTCATAGCCCGGGCCAGCGAGGCCTGGCTGTGGTAATATTCCTGAATGCTCTGTTTCTGGCGGAGCTGCTCTTCCGCTCTCTCCTTCTGCTCCTCTGCCCGGCGCAGATCAATTTCCTCCGGTTTCTCCGCCGTCTCCACGATCAGAGTCACACGGTTATTGACAATCTCCGCAAATCCCTGTCCTACAGCCGCCTCATGCCACTGACCGTCATCCTGTTCTATCTTCGCCATACCGATATCCACAGCGATCAGCATATCTTCATGATTTGCCATGATACCTTTGGCTCCGTCCGGAGCCGGAATGATAACCTGGCGGACTCTGCCCTCAAAGAAGATACCGTCACTGGCTATTATTTTCAAATAAAATGTTTTGTTCATAGGGCGCTCTCCTACTCAGAGGCCTTCTCCGCCTCTGCCTTTGCAATCACATCATCGATCGTACCCACATTAAAGAAAGCTGACTCGGGATACTCGTCCATCTCTCCATTGATGATCATCTCAAATCCGCGGATCGTCTCCTTCAGCGGAACATACTTGCCGGGAACACCGGTAAAGGTCTCCGCCACAAAGAAGGGCTGGGAGAGGAATCGCTGAATCTTTCTGGCTCTCATAACGGTAATCTTATCCTCATCGGAGAGCTCTTCCATGCCCAGAATAGCGATGATATCCTGCAGCTCCGTATATTTTTGAAGAATCGCCAGAACCTGATTCGCCACCCGGTAATGCTCCTCGCCTACAATATCCGCCTCCAGAATACGGGAGTTGGACTCCAGCGGATCCACTGCCGGATAGATCCCCTGCTCTACGATCTTTCTGGAAAGCACCGTCGTTGCGTCCAGATGGGCAAAAGTGGTGGCCGGAGCCGGGTCTGTCAGGTCATCTGCCGGTACATATACGGCCTGCACGGAAGTTACGGAACCGTTCTTGGTGGACGCGATCCGCTCCTGAAGCTCGCCCATTTCCGTTGCCAGCGTAGGCTGATATCCAACCGCGGAAGGCATACGGCCCAACAGCGCGGAAACCTCGGAACCTGCCTGTGTAAAACGGAAAATATTGTCAATAAAGAGAAGCACATTCCGGTGCTGCTCATCACGGAAATACTCCGCCATGGTAAGTCCTGTCTCCGCCACGCGCATACGGGCTCCGGGCGGCTCGTTCATCTGTCCGAACACCAGCGCGGTATTCTTCAGAACGCCGGACTCCCTCATCTCAGTCCACAGATCGTTTCCCTCCCTGGAACGCTCTCCCACACCGGTAAAGATCGAGTAGCCGCCGTGCTCTGTAGCCACGTTTCGGATCAGCTCCTGAATCAGTACGGTTTTTCCTACGCCGGCTCCGCCAAACAGACCGATCTTTCCTCCCTTGGCATAAGGCGCCAGCAGGTCGATAACCTTAATGCCGGTCTCCAGGATCTCCACTACCGGGCTCTGTTCCTCAAAGGAAGGCGGATCTCTGTGAATAACCCACTCGGGAGCGTCTGTGATCTGTTCTCCGTCATCGATGGTCTCGCCCAACACATTGAACAGTCTTCCCAGCGTCTTCTCCCCTACGGGAACCTTGATACCGGATCCGGTAGCTGTTACCTCCATATCTTTGTGCAGCCCCTCGCTGGCAGCCAGCATCAGGCAGCGCACCTCGTTGTTGCCCAGATGCTGCGCCACTTCCATCACGCAGGTCTTCCCGTTGTTCTCCACCGTCAGCGCGTCCTTGATATAGGGAAGTTCGCCGTCCGCAAATTCCACATCCACAACGGGACCCATAATCTGTACAATTCGTCCTTTATTCATAAGCTCTCTCACTTCCTCTTGTTCTTCTGCGCTCTCGCGCCGGCGCAGACCTCGGTAATCTCCTGTGTGATCGCCGCCTGCCTTGCCCTGTTATACTGCATCGACAGCTCCTTTGTCAGCTCCACAGCGCTGTCCGTCGCCGATTTCATAGCCATCATCCGAGCGTTATGCTCGCTGGCAAAAGCCTCAACCAGCGCCCCATATACCATGCCGTTGACATAGTTTGGCACAATATTATCCATGACGTTCTTAACCGACGGATAGAGCTGAATCTCCTCCCGGTGCACATTCAGCGGCATCTTCATCTCATGGAAATCGCTCTTTTTCAGCGGAAGGAGCTTTACCATCTCCGCGTTGGACTGGATAGAATTTTCCATACGGGTATAGACGATATAGACCTCATCCAATTCCCCATCCAGAAACTGCCCGATAATTTTTCCTCCGATATCCCTGGCCCGGTGCATGGTCGGCTTCTGTACCGTGTACTGAAAATGCGTATCCACTTCCACCTGGCGACGGGCGAAATAGTGTCTGCCCAGCTCTCCAACCACAAACAACTTATGCTCGCCGGGCGTCGCCAAAAGCTCCTCCTCCAGTTTGAAAATATTGTGATTGTAGGAGCCTGCCAGCCCTTTATCCGCTGTAACTACAATGGAGCCGATCTTCCGCTTTTCCGCTGGGATCTCCTCCCTTTCGTCAAAAAAGGGATGCCGGGCCATCTCCGGCATGTGGCGGAGAATTCTGGATATTTCTCCCTGAAGACCGTAAAAATAGGGTTCTGTATCCGCCAGTTTCTTCTTTGCCTGGGTCAGCTTGGAGGATGAGATCATATACATCGCATTGGTTATCTTCATCGTATCTTTGATACTGTTGATGCGGCTCTGAATCTCTCTGATATTCGCCATACTAACACCTGCTCTTCTTGAATTCTTTGGCTGTCTCCGTGATCTTTTCGATCAGTTCCTCGGAAAGTTCTTTTTTTTCTTCGATTTCCCGTCCGATTTCCGGATGCTTCTCATCGAAATAGCGGAGCATCTCCATCTGAAATTCCTTGATGTCGCCGGACGCGATTCCCAGCATAACCTTATGGGTCGCGGCGCAGAGCGTAATAACCTTCTCATGAAGACTTAACGGATGGCACAACGGCTGTTTCAGCAGCTCCATCAGGCCGCTTCCGTACTCCAGCTGCTCCTTGGTGGATGCATCCAGATCGTAACTGAACTGGGTAAAGACCTCCATCTCACGGTACTGAGCCAGATCGATACGGATACTTCCCGCCGCCTTCTTCATGGCCTTTGTCTGAGCAGCGCCGCCCACACGAGATACGGATAATCCTACATTTACCGCGGGACGCATGCCGGCGGCGAAGAGGCTGCTTTCCAGGAAAATCTGACCGTCCGTGATGGAAATCACATTGGTCGGAATGTAGGCCGACACATCTCCGGCCTGAGTCTCGATAATAGGCAGAGCCGTGATGGATCCGCCGCCCTTCTCATCGCTCAGACGGCTGGAACGCTCCAGAAGTCTGGAATGAAGATAGAACACATCGCCGGGATAAGCCTCACGTCCCGGGGAGCGTCCCAGCAGAAGGGACAGAGCGCGGTAGGCCACCGCGTGCTTGGACAGGTCATCGTAGACGATCAGCACGTCCTTTCCCTTGTACATGAAATACTCCGCCATGGCCGTTCCGGCGTAGGGGGCGATATACTGCAGCGGCGCGCAGTCGCTGGCAGTGGAAGACAGCACAATGGTGTGCTCCATAGCCCCGTTGGTCTTTAAAGTGTTTACCACCTGCGCTACCGTGGAAGCCTTCTGACCGATGGCCACATAGATACAGATCACACCGTTATCCCTCTGGTTAATAATCGTATCCAGGGCAATGGACGTCTTTCCCGTCTGGCGGTCTCCGATAATCAGCTCACGCTGTCCCCGGCCGATGGGGAACATGGCGTCAATGGAGAGGATTCCCGTCTCCATGGGAACGCCGACGGATTTCCTGTCCACGATACCCGGCGCCTCATGCTCCACAGGGTAGTAGTCCTCCGACACAATCTTGCCCATTCCGTCAATAGCTTCTCCCAGCGCGTTGACCACACGTCCGAGATACTGCTCTCCCACAGGAACGCCGGCTTTCTTTCCGGTTCGGGTTACTTTGCTGCCCTCCCGGATCTCCCGGTCGCTTCCGAAGAGAATGACTCCGATTTTATCTTTCTTTATATCCTGCACCATGCCTTTTAAGCCGGTATCGAAAGTAACAATCTCGCCGTACATGGCGTGATCGATGCCGTAGATCGTCGCGATTCCGTCTCCCACGGACACCACCGTTCCCACTTCTCCGTCCCTGCTGATGCTGTCAAAATTTTCTATTTCCTCTTTCAGAATGGAAATAATCTCATCTGAATTGAATCCGCTCACCTTTTTACCTCCAGGTCAATTGTTCTTGCATTCTCTGCAAACGCCCTTTCAGGCTCCAGTCATACTCATCGCTGCCCACATGCAAAACAAATCCGCCAAACAGCCCCGGATCCTTTCGGATTTCCACTTGCGCTTCATCTGCTTTGTACTTTCTGCAGAGGAACTGTCGGATTTCCTCCAGCCGCAGTTCATCCGGTGGCTCCACGCAGATCAGCTCTGCCTGAAGAATACGTTTCTGCCGCCTGCAATAGCAGTCATATGCGTCAAAAATTTCCCCGATGCGGCTCATCTTCCCGTATCTGCAGACAACCTTCAGGAAATTCCGGATAGAGGAAGGAAAAATACGATCGATAATCTTCTCTTTTTTCATAATGAAGATCGTCGGATTTGTGAGTACCTCCAAAAGCTCCGATGTCTGCGCAAACAGATTCTTCGTCTCCTCAATATCCTCCGCGGGAACCTTCAGCTCATACAGCACGCGGGCATAGCTCCGCGCCCAGGAAGTCTCAATGATTCTTTGCTGTCTTTTCATTGGCACCACCTGTCTCTTCCAGGAATCGGTCATACAATCCCTGGCCGTCCGTATTTTCCTGCATGATCTTCTGGGCCGCCGTCATGGCCAGCCCTGCAATTTCCGACTGCAGAGCGCTCATCGTCTGCTCTCTCTCCCTGCGGATATCGTCCTTGGCGCTCTCCACCATGGCGCCGGCCTTAACGCCGGCATCCTGCAGAATACGCTCATATTCGCTTTTTGCCTCTTTACGGGCCTCTCTGACAATCTTCTCTGACTCTTCCTTTGCGCCGCTTAAAGCATCGGCGTACTCCTGCTTCATCTTCAGGGCTTCTTCCTGCGTATCCCTCGCGTTCTGCAGCCCGTCGGCGATTATTTTTTCTCTTTTTTCCATGATATTCATAACCGGCTTGATCAGAAAATGCCGCAGAAGCAAAAAGAGAACCAGAAAATTGATGAGTGTCCAGATCAGGGTTGAATTAAACTCCAGCATCTGTCCTGCCTCCCTTTCTGTTCTTGTTCTGTTCCCTGCTGTTCTCTGCTACAGAAGAAGAACAATCAACATTGCCACAATCAGTCCGTAGATTGCGGTTGCCTCTGCCAGAGCGCATCCGAGGATCAGCGCCTTCGTAATCTTTCCGTCAGCCTCCGGCTGTCTGGCAATAGCGTCCACTGCCTTTGCCGTTGCGATACCGATACCAATACCGGCGCCTACTCCTGTGATTGCTGCAATACCTGCTCCAATTGCGATAAGATCCATGATTTTTTCTCCTTTTCCAAATGTGATTTTGTGATTTCTTTCTTAATTATAATGAAATGTACCGGGGAAACGGTTACTCCGATTCCTCTTTGATAAACAGGGCTGTCAGAAATACAAAGACGTATGCCTGAAGCAAACCGTCGAAAATATCGAAGTAAAAACTTACCGGTATCGGAATAATCATCGGAACCACAGTCTTAACCAGCTCCATAATGATGAATCCCGCCACCATATTTCCGAACAACCGCATACACAGCGACAGCGGACGGATCACAACTTCCATAAGCATGATCGGCGTCACGATCGCCACCGGCTGTGTAAAGTTTTTCAGCCATCCTTTCACGCCGTGCTGCCGGATACCGGAGTATTCGATCACGCACATACTCAAGATGGCCAGCGCTGCCGTCACGTTGAGGTCCTTTGTCGGGGGTTTGAATCCAATCAGCGGAATCAGATTGGCAACTCCCAAAAACACAAGCATGGATGTCAGCCAGGGTACGAACTTTCTGTTCTCTTTCCCGATGATTCCTGTAAAGAAGTTGTCGGCCCATCCCATTCCGGATTCCAGCAGAAGCTGGACTTTTCCGGGATTTTCCACCCTCAGATTTCTGGTCAGCAGTATGGACACCGCCACCATCGCAGCCATGATAATCCACATAACTACCACGGACTCCGTGATTCCTCCCACTAGGGGCAGCTCAAACACTACCTTTGGCGTCAGCTCTTCTGTCAGTTTACTAGCAAAATCTTCCGTTCCTCTCCCTCCCTTCAGAGCAAATAAATAAGGGACTCCCTTTACGAAATCCCCACGCCCTTGTGTTTTTCTCAATATTACTTCCAGTTTTTTTTTTTGTCAACAAAAAATATGTTCAATGATCACTAAAAAATTCGATTTTTTTTGTTACTTTTTTCTGTTTTTCACAATGTGAAAGATATGTAAAGTCCCTTCTTTCATTGTAAAGAATCCGTTAAGAAAATGTAAAATATAAAATTGACTGTGCCATGTCGCTATGCTATACTTTCTTGGGAATTACCCGCATACAAGGAGATAAAATCATGGATTACAACATATCACTTTCCTATTTTATTGATCAGCTGGGAGCCCATCCTATATTGCTGGTCTCGGTACTCCTTACACTGGGTGTCATCTTTGTAAATGGATGGACAGACGCTCCAAATGCCATCGCCACCTGTGTTTCCACCCGCTGCATTGGTGTAAATAAGGCGATTATTATGGCCGCCATCTTCAATTTCCTCGGCGTGCTGATTATGACAATGTTCAATGCCGAGGTGGCTATGACCATCAAAAATATGGTCAATTTCGGGGGCAACAACGAGGACGCACTCATTGCACTGTGCGCGGCTATGGCCGCCATTGTCATCTGGGCCATCGGCGCATGGTATTTCGGCATCCCCACCAGCGAGAGCCACGCTCTTATCGCCGGTCTTACCGGAGCGGCCATCGCTCTGCAGGGCGGTCTCGACGGCGTCAATCCACAGGAATGGCTGAAGGTCATATACGGACTCGTCCTGTCAACCATTATCGGTTTCGGCGTCGGCTATCTTATCTGTAAGCTGATCACAATTCTATTTTCCAAATGCAATCGAAGAAAAGCCAATACCTTCTTCAGCGGAGGACAGGTTGTCGGCGGCGCGGCCATGGCCTTTGTCCACGGCGCTCAGGACGGGCAGAAATTTCTTGGCGTACTGCTGCTCGGACTTTTTCTGGTCAATGATATGGATGATACCACCGGAGCCATAATCCCTGTGTGGATGATGCTTCTCTGCTCCATCGTCATGGGTGTGGGAACCTCCATCGGCGGAAAAAAAATCATCAAATCCGTTGGCATGGACATGGTAAAGCTGGAGAAATATCAGGGTTTTTCCGCTGATGTGGCGGCATCCCTGTGCATCTTTTTCTCCACAATCTTCGGTATCCCGGTCAGTACCACTCACGTAAAAACCACCGCCATCATGGGCGTGGGCGCGGTAAAGCGCATGTCGGCCATCAATTACGCCGTGGTAAAGGACATGGTTCTGACCTGGGTTCTGACTTTTCCGGGCTGCGGTCTGATCGGTTTCGGAATGGCCAAACTGTTTTTGTTCCTGTTGTAGCAAACTATAGGGGAAAAGAAAAAGGAGAATCAAATGAAACAGAAAAAAGACAACTTTTATTTCAAAAATCTGGTTACCTGTGTGGACTGTTCCTATCATGCCTCTGAATTTCTCAGAGATATGATAAAGAACTACGATCCCTCCACCCTGGAAAAGAATCTGGAACATATGCACGGTCTGGAGCAGGAAGCCGACACAGAAAAGCATAAGATGACCAGTGCTCTGATGCAGGCTTTCATTACCCCCATTGAGCGGGAAGATCTGGTAGCCCTGAGCAGCTATCTGGACGATATTACGGACGCGCTGGATGAGGTGCTGATGGAATTCTATATTTGTGATATCCGCAGGATCCGAGAGGACGTGGTGCCTTTTATCGATCTGATTCCGGAATGCGTCTCCGCTCTCCACGACGTTCTAAAGGAACTGAAGCACTTTAAAACATCCAAGACCATCGAAGATTACATTATAAAAGTCAACGATCTGGAGGAACAGGGCGACAAACTCTATATGGAATGTCTCCATCATCTCTATCAGGAAGACGATGTCCGAACCGTCCTGATCTGGCGGAATATCTACGATGGTATTGAGAAATGTCTGGACACCTGCGAGCACGCGGCCGACATCGTATCCACCGTCATCATGAAAAATTCATAAGAAAAGCGCTGCCGCCGGCGATCAGCTGCTCCTTCTCCTTTCGGGAAAGCTTTTTGATCGCGGCCTCGCGTTGCATAGCAAGGGACTTTGTATCGCTCTCTTCCGCATAGACCAGTGTTACCGGCGTGCGGGAGCGGGTGTACTTAGCCCCTTTTTTTTCGTTGTGCGCGCGAACTCTCTGCCGCAGATCGTTGGTGTATCCGGTATAATAGGTTCCGTCGCTGCACTTAACAATATACGTGTAATACATCTCTTCCTCTGTGTGATCTATGTACTCAGTAACGCCGCGGCGTTACTGAAGAATCTATATAAAGCAGCCCCTCCTCCGATCCCGGAAGAGAGATCACTCTATATGATATGCCTTCCGCTCTCTTTCGTGACTCTATTCCTCTCCGCCGCTCTCGCTCAGGAAATCCAACGGGTTTCTGCTCTCGCCGGCCTGGCGGATCTGGAAATAGAGATTGCTGCCCTCCACCGAGTAATACTTGGTTGGCTCACTGATATAGCCGATGGTCTCGCCGGCCTCCACCACATCGCCGGTGGCCAGCGGTACTTCCTTCAGCTGACCATAGACGGCCTGATAGCCGTCTCCCAGGTCCATGGTAACGGTAACGCCGGTCTGCGCGTTGGTCTCAATGGACGTCACTTTTCCTCTGGCGGCCGCCATAACCTTATCGTTGACCTTTCCCGAGATAATCAGGGCCGGATTGTACTTATACTGCTGCAGCGTCGGGAAATAGACGGTCTTGTCCATACTGTAGGAAATCAGCACATCCCCGTCCACCGGCCAGGACAACTCCCCGTTAAAATGAAGCGTCTCCTCCTGGGACGATGTTTCCGCCTGCTCCTGCACGCCGTTCCCCGTCTGTACCTCCTGATTCAACGTTGCCTGGTCCTGAATGGTCTGGGTCTGTTCCTGTGTATCCTGGCGGGGAAGAACTACAGCGGAAGCGCTCTGAGCCTCCTCCTCCTCTGCCTGCTGTCTTGCCTCCTCCAGGGCTTCCTGCTCCTCCTGCTCGGCCTGCCGCAGCGCCTCCTGCCGGGCGTCATATTTCTGCCAAAAGTAAAGCAGGGCGAATCCGATGCAAGCTACAACCAGGATTGTCCCCGCAATCTGATACTGTAATTTTCTGTTTCTCTGACGATATCCTGTATTTTTCATTTTCCTGCCTCCTATCTATACTGATAGGATTGCCCGGAAATGATATTTTATTCAGCGGATATCTCGATTCCCGTATAATAGTACTGGAGAATACTGGTGTAAGTGGCACCCATTTTCGCCATCTCGTTGGCTCCATAAATGCTGACGCCAAACCCGTGACCGATTCCCTTCGTCACAATCCGGTACTCGTCGCCGGCATCTTTAATGGAAAAACTGCAGGAAGGCAGATCCAGCAGCCGCTGCATTTCCTCTCCGGAAATTACCCGTCCGTCAACCGTCAGTTCCTTCACATAACCGGCTCCATCCAGCGTGACATTTTCTATCATCTCTCCCGACAGGTTCCAGGTCTGCCAGCATTTTTCCTGAAAGTCCTTTTTCTTCACGAAAGATACGTTCAGATATTCCGGATCCTCCATATCCTGACTGCTCTCCACCGACTGCAGATAGGGGAAATCACTCCTTCCGTATACTTCTTCCATGGAACGCGTCTTCCCGTTGGACAGGTAATGATATTCCGGATAGATATAATCCCCTCCGCTGGTAATAACCTCTCCGCTGGTAGCAATAATCGCCTCCTGAAATTTTTCATAATACGCGCTGTAATTCTTTCCCCATCGGTTCGCCAGTTCCTGCGGCGTCAGCTGGGCGGGTTCCTTCGTCTGGTCTTTCTGAGCCTTCCGGTATCTTGTCCGATCGATGACCGCCTGCATTTTAAGCGTCTCCATCTCATATTCCGGCGAAATTTCCGCCGCCATCATATAGAGCAGTTTTTCCTCCTCCGCGTCCGCGAAACGCAGCGTTTCCCCGCCGCTGCTCTCCCGGGGAAACAGTGTGACCAGCAGGGACAGACCAAGGCACAGAAGCGCCGCTGTCCCGATAACTTTCCATCTTCTCATAGGGTTTTCCTCTCATCTATTGTTATGCCCTATGAGATTCAATCATGCCTGCATCTTTTCCCACAACAGATTGGAAAGGCGGGCAAATTCCTCCAGAGTCAGCTTCTCGCCCCGGACGCTCGGGCCGTGTCCCAGGCTTTCCACACACCCGGTAATCTCCTCTCTGCCCACAGAAATCCAGGGGGCGTTGTTCAGACCGTTGACCAGTGTCTTGCGTCTCTGCTGGAAAGAGGCCCGAATCACAGAAAAGAGGAATTTTTCATCCTTTACCTCCACCGGCGGCTCTTTGTGACAGGTCAGCCGGATAACCATACTGGACACCTTCGGCCGGGGAATAAAGCAAGCGGGCGGAACCTCCGCCACCGCCTCCGCGTCGGCATAGTAGGCCACCGCCAGGGAGAGGGCTCCGTAGTCCTTGGATCCCGGTCCCTCTTTCATCCGCTCCGCCACTTCCTTCTGCACCATAACCGTTACCGATTCCAGCGGCATACGGCTCTCAAAAAGCTCCATGATAATGGGCGTGGTAATATAGTAGGGCAGATTGGCCACCACCTTGACAGGTTTTCCGCCGTTTTTCTCCTCCGCCAGCGCCCGGATATCCACCTTGAGGATATCCTCATGGATGACCGTCACATTGTCGTATTCCGACAGAGTGTCCGTCAGCACCGGAATCAGCTTATCGTCGATCTCCACCGCGATCACCTCCCTGGCCCGCTCGCAGAGATACTGGGTCATGGTGCCAATGCCGGGACCTATCTCCAGAACCACATCGTCCTCCCCGATCTGCGCGGCATCCACAATCTTCTCCAGTATATTTTTATCTATAAGAAAATTCTGCCCGTATTTCTTCTGAAAATGAAATCCATGTTTTTCCAAAACGGCCATGGTATAGGCCGGATTACCCAGATATGCCATCTCTTTTCCTCATAATTCTTTCCAAAATGTTCCCCGGCCCTGTCTTTACAAAGGCCGGGGGCTCTGTTATCATGAAACTGATTTCGCCCGGTGCACACCGGGCTGTCTTTGAGGAGACCACAGACTATGACCGATCAGGAACTGATTGCCCGCGCAAGAGAAATGCAGAAATACGCTTATGTGCCATATTCCCACTTCCCGGTGGGAGCCGCCCTGGAATGCGATGACGGAACTGTATACACCGGATGCAATGTGGAAAACGCCTCCTACGGAGCATGTATCTGCGCCGAGCGCACCGCTCTGGTAAAAGCCATCAGCGACGGCCGCCGCGGGGGCTTTACCAGAATCGCTATCGCCGGAAATTCCGACGGATTCTGCCAGCCCTGCGGTATCTGCCGTCAGATGCTGTCCGAATTCGCTCCGGACCTGGAAATTCTCGCCGCCGATTCCCGCGGCCGTATCAGCCGCCATTCTCTCCGGGAACTGCTGCCGGAAAGCTTTAACTCCGAATCTCTGTAAAAGTTTTACTTTTTCGCCAGACCCTCCACAACCTTGCGAAGTCTGTCAATCTCCTCTTCGCCGGCTTTTTTCCCGTAAAAATAAGCGGAGATAAATTCTGCCACATCTCCCTTGTCCCAGAACGCCACAAATTCTCTTGCCTCACATGCCCGATACTCCTCCAGTGAGATCAGGATTTCGTAGGTAATCCTGCGGCCTTCGCGAATCATCTTCAGAAAACCCTTCTGAACAACCTTAGCGATAAACGTGGAAACTGTCTGGGGCTTCCAGTTTTTCCCATAGGACTCGTTCAGCAGCTTCGTCGTCTCTCCCAACGTCAGCGGATGATCGCTGTCCCACATTGCCTTCATTACAACTTTTTCCGCGGCTGTCAAACTTTTATACATACTTCTACCTCCTTTTCTCCTTCTTGAATATGGGCGCGGTATCCCTTTGTGCGCCGACACTACCTTCTTGATACTATCATAAATTGATCCTATAGTTTTATCAAGTACTAATTTGCCTTCAGATCGTTTTTTTACCAAAAGTTTGATTGACTATCTCATTTCTATCCCATACAATGACAATATAAAAACTTTTTTAAAGGGAGGGTTGCATATGAGATATGTAATTGAGGGAGAACCGCTGCCGGTTGTAATCTGTGATCTGGAAAGCGGCGAAACCATGATTACCGAGAGCGGCGCTATGTCCTGGATGTCCCCCAATATGAAAATGGAAACATCCTCCGGCGGAGGTCTCGGAAAAATGCTGGGCAGGGCCTTTTCCGGAGAGAGTCTTTTCCTGAACCGCTATTCCTCACAGGGAGGACCGGGACATATTGCCTTCGCCTCCAGCTTCCCCGGCTCCATTCGGGCTTTTGAGATTGGCCAGGGAAAAGAGATTGTCACGCAGAAATCCGCTTTTCTGGCAGCCACATCCGGTGTGGAGCTGTCCATGTTCTTTCAGAAAAAGATCGGCGGGGCGCTGTTTGGCGGAGAAGGTTTCATCATGCAGCGGCTCTCCGGCAACGGAGTTGCCTTCGTAGAGTTTGACGGTTACGTAAAGGAATACACCCTTGCTCCCGGACAGCAGATGGTGGTAGACACCGGTTATCTGGCTGCTATGGACAGTTCCTGCAGCCTGGACGTTCACACCGTACCCGGTGTGAAAAACATGCTCTTCGGCGGAGAGGGCATTTTCCATACGGTAGTAACCGGCCCGGGAAACATCTGGATCCAGACCATGCCCATCTCCCAGATGGCCGACGCCCTGCGTCCATTCTTCCCCGCCTCCAACCACTGACCGTTCTTTTCGGTCATTCCGCGGGACCGGAAGGCAGAAAGGGAACCGATGCGTTCGTGTATCGGTTCCCCTCGTCATTTTTCTCTATCTCTCTATTCTTCCGGGCATCAGACCCGCATATAACACCCGCCGGCTGCCATCCCGGATCCTTCTAGGCTCTCCACAGTCCGTGAAGATTGCAGTACGCATATACGGCCTCTACCTCATCGCCGTCGCACAGCGCAAATTCTGCTTTCGGCGCGTCGCCCGGATTCAGCATCTTTCTCTGATATCCCTCAGCTGTCCGCAGGGAAATCCATTCGATATAGTGTTCCGGCAGCATGGGATGTTCTACTGACCCTACCTGAACACATACTTTTCCGTCCTTTACTTCCCATACCGGCACGTGCTTTTCCTGTGCCGCGTCCACAGAACCGGGAATCAGCTCTTTCATAGGTTTCCCGCAGCACATCACAGGAACCCCCGCATCCTTTACTTTCTCAATAATGTTCCCGCAAGTCTCGCAAATAAAATACTTCTGTTCCATCTGTACGCCTCCTTATTTTCGCTAAATTCGGCATCGGTATATTTCCATTTCCCGATGCCATTGACAACAGGCTTCTCCTATAGCATACCCTATTTCCGGAAAAATTTCACTCTTTTTCGCGAAAAGCGACATATTCCCCGGTCTGATAATAAAGTTCCATATTATCCTTTATATAATTCCAGGGCAGGTCCCCATATAAATAATAGTCGTCCCAATAGCCCTCATATCCCGGGTCCATCGCGGCCTTCTTGACAATGATATGATCCGGTGTCTCGTCATCCTCCTTATAGAGGGTTCCCCGGGAAAAATACACATAATACCGTACCCTGTCATCCCCGAGAATCACATGTTCTACAGGCTCTGTTGTCTGGTCAAGTATTTGGCGGATCTCATCCTCATTTGGCTGCTGTTCATAGCTCTCCCGTCCCCAGAGATACAGAAAAACCACCAGTATCACACACAGCAGCCCATACCATCCGCCTCGGGCCGGTACGCCTTTTCCGATGCTCTCCCTGGCGTGCAGGCGGCGGACAATCCCATTCAGCATGCAGGCAGACAGGAAAACCAGCGGAACGCTTGTCCACAGAAAACACCGGTAATAGGGCAGTGTCCCCTGGACAAGAAGCATGATTGGCACAAGCAGAAGGGCTACTCCGGAAAACAGCAAAAGAAATTTACCGCCCGGATTTTCCCCATTCTCATGATCCCCCACCATCTGAACTATGCGAATGACAAAGAAGAACAGACAGACAGCCGCAAGAACCAGAAAAGCAGCCAGCGACACACGCCCGGGACCGGAAAATTCTTCCGCCATGCCCAACAGCCACTGCCCCATCCCACGAAACGCAGCGTCTCTTCCGACAGGCTGTATCACATCGTTGGAAAGCATATCCGAAAGACCTGTCCACAAAATTTCCGGAAGCTGCAGGATCCACTGTATCGGCGAACTGTCTTTCTTCGGATTCAGCAGCCTCATGCCGGTGGAAAACCAGATAAGTCCGTAAGATACGACGGTAAGCGCCGCCCCCATCAGTCCGTAACCGATAAATCTGACGAGATAAATCCTTTTTCTTATGATCAGACACCAGATCAGAAGCGACAGGCAAAAGGGAACGATCCAGTAGATATTGGTGGGCACCGTGTAGAGCGCCAGAAACATGCCCAGCCCGTAGCCGAGAAACCATTTTCTTTTGATTCCGATCTCTCTGTCTTCGGAAAAAATTTCCGCCACGCAGATCAAACACAGAAGAAAAAACGTATTGGACAATGTATAACCTCTCCCCTGAACGGAGAGATCCATCACGTTGCGGCATCCGGCATACAGAATCACACCGATCAACGCTGTGTTTTCGGCTGCCCTTTCCGCCGCTTCTTCCCTGAGCGTTCCTCTCCTGCCGAATTTTTTCAGAAGCAGGAACAGCAGCGCCAGATTGACCAGCGACGCCAGGTAAGAGACGCCCCGCAGACCGATCCAGGCGTTTCCCGTCAGATTCAGCAGAGAAGACAGCAGGCAGTAAAACACATGGTTCGTGGGCTGCGGCCAGTTGGTCATGCAGTACCAGGAGCCTCTGTCAATATAATCCATGTAGGTAACCGTCTCGTCGTACCAGGGGGTAATCGCAAACATTCTCCAGAGACTGTAGACAGCCATAACCACGAAAAATATCGCGAATGCCAGGGCGGCGGGCCGTCTCTTCAGAGTGTCCATGGAGAAATTTCCTCCCCCTTTACAAGATATGCTTCCCGGGCCATTTCGGCCATATAACAGTCCGAGGGATGATCTGAGTAAAATCCCTCAATCTCTTCCTCCGGAAATACTTCCCGGAATCTTACCGGTTTTTCCTCGCCTCTGCAGTTCTTTCCCGTAATTTTTCCTGTATTTTCATCCATCCTTGTGGCGATCAGATGGCGGATCCCCTGTCTTTTGCAGATCTCCTTTAAGAGAAACTCCGGCGACGCGGAAATGATCACATCGTCCTCCCTCTGCTGCCGCTTGTACCAGCCTTTGATCCGTCCTTCCTTTTTGTCCCAGAAATCCGAAACCGCCGTCTGCGTATCCGGGATCTTCGATAGAAAGGAGAAGAAACATTCCTTCATCCTCTCCTTCGGAATCCGCCCCAGCTTATAGCCCAACGCAGCCAGGCACTGGCCGGGCAGCCGGGGAATCATGAGGCCCGGGTGCTTTATGTACATATAGATCAGAAAATCCACCGTGGAATCCCCGTCGTAGATCGTCCCGTCGAAATCATAGACGTTCATCTTTCTCCTCCTCCGTTTTCCCGGAATTTTCATCTGCTTTTCCCGCAGCGATCCCGTACATGCGCCGGGCGTTCTCCTCGGTTATCCATTCCGTCTCCTCAGGCGTAATCCCCTTGATTTCCCCGATCTTTTGCAGAATCTCAGGCAGATAGTAAGAGCTGTTGCGCTTTCCCCGATAGGGTTCCGGCGCCATATAGGGGCAGTCCGTCTCTGAGAGAATCCGCTCCACGGGGATCCGCTTTACCGTCTCCACCAGCTTTTTCGCGTTCTTGAAGGTTACCACGCCGCCCACGCCGATATACCATCCCTTCGCGATCAGTTCCTCCGCGATCTCGGGAGAATAGGAATAACAGTGCATAACGCCGGGAGTTTTGATTTCCGGGTGCTGTCCGTAAAATTCCCGCAGAATCTTCATGGTATCCTCTGCCGCGTCCCTGGAGTGGATGATAACCGGGAGTTTTACCTCAGCCGCCAGCTGCAGCTGCCGCCGGAACCAATACTGCTGCCTCATACGCACCTCGGGATCCTTGTCCCAGTAGTAGTCCAGCCCGATCTCTCCGATGGCCACCACCTTGGGATGGGCCGACCTGTCCTTCAGCCACTCCATGCCCTCCTCGCCCAGGCATTCTATCTCGCTGGGATGTACGCCGACGGCCGCGTACACATCCTCATAGGTTTCTGCCAGGGCAATGCTCTTTTCCGATGTCTCTATGGTGGAACCCACGTTTATGACGGTTCCGATTCCCTTTTCCCTCATACCGGAAAGAAGTTCGATCCGGTCCGAATCGAACTTCTCATCCTCGTAATGGGCATGACTGTCAAATATCATGTCTTACGTCCTTTCTCAGCAGATCTCCGCTCCCGCAGGCATCTCCTTCTCCGGCGTTACCAGGGCCAGATTGCCCTCGGCGTCCTCCGCGCAAAGAAGCATGCCCTCCGACAACACGCCGGCCAGCTTGGCGGGTTTGAGATTGACAAGCACCATAACCTTCTTGCCCACCATCTCTTCCGGACTGTAGTGTTTACGGATACCGGACACAATCTGCTTTACCTGGCTTCCGATCTTTACCTGGGAGCAGAGAAGTTTTTTGGACTTTGGCACCGCCTCGCAGGCAATGATCTCTCCCACCTGAAACTGCATCTTCCCGAAATCTTCAAAGGTAATCTCCGGCTTCGCCTCAATGTCGATGACTTCCTCCGAAGCGGCATCGGAACTCTCCTTTTCCTGCTTCGCCGCGGCGGGATGGCGTTTCTCCACTTCTGCCATAACTTCCTCCGGCTTCAGACGGGCAAAGAGGATCTCCGGCGTATCCGTTACCTTATTGCCGTTTTCATAATGTCCGAAGGTATGAAGCTCCTCGATGGGAATCTCCCGGGCATTCAGCTGTGCCAGGATCTTCTCCGATGTCTCCGGCATAAAGCTCTTCAGCAGAGTCGCTCCAATGGAGATTGACTCCACCAGGTTGTAAAGCACAGTGGAAAGCCGATCCTGCTTCTCCTCATCCTTAGCCAGCACCCAGGGCATTGTCTCGTCGATATATTTGTTGCAGCGCTTGAACAGAGCGAAAATCTCCGTGATGGCGTCCGCCACGCGCAGATCCGCCATCTTTTTCTCCACCCGGTCCACGGTGGTTACCGCCACGTCTTTCAGATCCGCGTCCACATCTTCGGCCGCTCCCTTATCGCAGACCACGCCGCCGAAATACTTGTTGCTCATGGAGATGGTACGGTTGACCAGATTGCCCAGCACATTGGCCAGATCCGAGTTGATCCGCTCGATCATCAGCTCCCAGGAGATGACGCCGTCGTTCTCAAAGGGCATCTCGTGAAGTACAAAGTAACGCACTGCGTCCACACCGAAAAACTCCACCAGCTCGTCGGCGTAGAGCACATTTCCCTTGGACTTGCTCATCTTGCCATCGCTCTGTATCAGCCAGGGATGGCCGAACACCTGCTTTGGCAGGGGCAGATCCAGAGCCATCAGAAAGATCGGCCAGTAAATCGTATGGAAACGGATAATGTCCTTGCCAATCAAGTGCAGATCCGCCGGCCAGTATTTCTGAAACTGCTCCGAAGAATTGCCATCACAATCGTATCCGATTCCGGTAATATAGTTGGTCAGCGCGTCCAGCCACACATAAACCACATGTTTCGGATCAAAATCCACAGGGATTCCCCAACGGAAAGATGTCCGGGAAACACACAGATCCTGGAGCCCCGGCAGAAGGAAATTGTTCATCATCTCGTTCTTGCGGGAAACGGGCTGGATGAATTCAGGATGCTCGTTGATATAGTCAATCAGACGATCCGCGTACTTGCTCATTTTGAAGAAGTACGCCTCCTCCTTGGCCGGCTGCACCTCCCTGCCGCAGTCCGGACATTTGCCGTCCACCAGCTGGGACTCGGTCCAGAAAGATTCGCAGGGTGTACAGTACAGTCCCTCGTAGGAACTCTTATAAATATCTCCCTGATCGTAAAGTTTCTTGAAAATTTTCTTAACCTGCTTCTCGTGATCCTTATCTGTCGTCCGGATGAACTTATCATAGGATGTGTTCATCAAATCCCAGATGCGGTGTACCTCAGCCGATGTTTTGTCCACAAATTCCTTCGGCGTTACCCCGGCTTCCTGGGCCTTCTGCTCTATCTTCTGTCCGTGCTCGTCGGTCCCGGTCTGGAAGTACACATCGTATCCCTCCTGCCGTTTGTATCTCGCGATACTGTCCGCCAGAATGATCTCGTAAGTGTTTCCGATGTGGGGCTTTCCCGAAGTGTAGGCAATCGCCGTCGTAATGTAATATTTTCCTTTGTTGCTCATTGCTGTCTCCTAATCTTCCTCAAACATATCATTCAATTTCGCTCCGCAGCTGCTGCAGTAGGTGGCATTCTCCGCCACTTTCGCTCCGCAGCGCGGGCAGGCCTTTGCCCCTTTTTTCTCCAGAATCTCCTCGTTCAGATCGTTGATCCGGTTCATAATGATCTCAATATCCTCAAAACTCTCCAGATCCTCCTCGGGAACCACGTCCTTATTCTGCTGATAGTATTTTCTCCCCAGACGCTCAAATTCCTTTTTCAGATCGTCCTCTTTGCACTTTAATTCGTACTGGAGTTTTGCCAGATCCGACATCCCCTTCGCCTTCTGGCCCACTTCCTTGGTGGCCGTCATCAGTGTATCGCCAAGCTTATCGAAAAAATCCATAATCCCTGCCTCCTTTACCGGTTTGTTATCCTTTATTATAACCATAACCGGCCTTTATTTTCAATATCCCAGCGTGTGTTCCAGCAAAATTTTAACGCCCAGAATCACAAGGATCAGGCCCCCCGCAAACTCCGCCTTGGATTTGAATTTGCTTCCGAAAATATTTCCCACAAAAACGCCGGCTCCGGCGATGAAGAAAGTAAGCACGCCGATGATGGCAATATCCAGCCAGATGTTGGTCTCCATAAAGGACAGAGTTACGCCCACTGCCAGAGCGTCGATACTTGTAGCGATGGAGAGCATAACCAGCTCTTTGATCTCCAGAGGCGGATCCATCTGTTCGATCTCCACCGTCTCAGCCCTCTCCTTGATCGCCTCATAGATCATCTTTCCACCGATGTAACCCAACAGCACAAAGGCAACCCAGTGGTCCAGC
>CASECT010000098.1 GCA_949286525.1 uncultured Eubacteriales bacterium
TGTCTTGTGCCAGTAACTCCTGCAGATAATCCCGGGTGCGGGACGGATTTAATTGAATGTACTCCGCAATCTCGCCAATGCTTGCACTGACGCTGTCGGTGAGATATTCGATGATTAATTGCTTTTTGACCTGGTCAATCGCTGTCCTTTGATCTTTGCTTTCGACTGCCGTATGGTCACTCCCGGTTTTTTCCAGGGATAACGATAATGTCGTTCGTTCCGGAGAGAAGCCCTCTTCAATGACCGGCTGTGCCCAGCCCTGCTTTCGCCAGACGGAGTAGATATTGGGAATACCGCTGCCCGCGCCCTTACCGATGCCCACCAGATTGAACATCCTGGTCAGTGCCATGTTGCGCGGATCGGAGACGCCGCCGCTTTTGGCGGCTTCAATCTCAATACGGAATGCGCCGGGGTTGGAGAAGGTGATCCGATCCCGGCGCTTGACAATCACCAGACCCGGCCTTCCATAATAGTCGGCATTGATCAGGCAGTTTGCCAGGGCTTCCCGCAAGGCGTTTGGGACGGGCGAATCCTCCATACCCACTTCGTCCCCCGGGGTTACAGGGATCTCGATGTCCTGCGTGACCCGTTCGGAAACCCGGAAGCAGAAATCGTAAAGATTCCCGCTCCAGTCTCCGGATGAGGATACGATCCGATCCGTCAACCTGGTATCCGGTCCCAGTTGTTCCTGATAGTCCAGAAAATAGTGGGGGAACTCCTGGATGATCTTGTGTTCAAATCCGAACATCAGCAATCCTGCGGCAGTGGGATGCATGGTACCCCCAGCACTTTTTCCGATCGCTCCCAGCCGGTCAAGAAAATCGGAGTCCTCCAGTTCCTCCCACACATGGCCGGGACGGCAGTCCTCCATACGGGCCCGGTAACGGTGAACACTGTCATAGTCCAGGACATCCAGGCCCATGTATTCCAGAACCCTCATGTCCGGTGTCTGCACCCTGGCATCCCGCAGCATGCTCTGGACTTCTTCCCGGGTGCATCGATAGTCCCCTTCGCCGTTCCGGCGGTATGAGCCGGAGAGAGGGTTCCCGTCGATGTATACCGGTCTGTCATAGCGCTGGGCGCGGGGCACTGTGATGGCAATGAAGTGGTTCCCGTCTGCCTCTACGGTTTGAATCTGATCCTCTTTCAGAATATTGACGCTGACTTTTTTGGGGTCATTGATGATCTCCCAGAATTCATTGATGAGCCGCTCAGGGTCAGGAAGATCGACGGTATGCAGGGAGTGATCCCGGTGCTCTTCCACACCCAGCAGGATCACACCGCCAAGTGTATTGGCGAAGGCGGAGTAAGTCTCCCAAATACTCTGGGGAAGGCCACCCAGGGCCTTTTTGGCTTCGATCCGGTTGTTTTCCCGATATTGCTCTATTTTGGAAAAGTCAATCATAGGCCTTCTCCTTTACCAGTTCCTTGCTGCAGACTCCACAGAAAAATTCCGGGGACGGCAGTTGGATTACCTTGTTTCCGCGCAGGGAGGTCAAAAGTTTCAGCATGAAATCATCATAGCATATGAGATGAAATTTATCTATGAAAATCTGATGCCGCACAAACACAGCAGGGGATACCCCGTTGGAGCATTTCTTCTTTTTGCGGCATAAACAAGCTCCCTTCCTCGCAATCCGTGTTTTTCACAGCCTGCTACAAAGGGAGCGATTTCGATGTACTTTAGTTGTTACCGGTGGGGATGAAGGGGCGGATTGCCATGGCAACGCTGCTGATGGGCATGGTCTGGAGCCAGACCTTCCCCGGCCCGGTCAGCAGGGTGTTGAATACGCCCTCACCGCCGAAGACCATGTTTTTCAGTCCGGGCACCTGTTGAATATTCATGGATACGGTGGGTTCAAAGCCCGCCACATTACCGGTATCCACTACTAG
>CASECT010000099.1 GCA_949286525.1 uncultured Eubacteriales bacterium
ATGATACATTTTGTCGTTACAAATGCGCGACACACGACACAATAGATGTGCGACAGTGGCTCAGTTGGTAGAGCACCTCCTTGCCAAGGAGGAAGTCGCGGGTTCGAGTCCCGTCTGTCGCTGAATAAGAAAAGCACACCATTCGGTGTGCTTTTCTTTCTCTAATTATTCGCAGACGGGACGAGAACCCGCGCGGGGAAGATCGCAGCCGCCCCCTTTTTTACGCTATTAAAACAGGACAAGTAACGCCATGCTACTGGTATTCGACGCCGATATCCCCGACCTGGTTCTCCGAAGCTTAATCGACGCCCTGACAGCGTCCCTCGGATGTCCGGCCTTTACGCAAAAGCGTGCTGTCGGTCCGGGAAATATCCTGCGCCAGTAGGAGCCCGGCCCGCAAACCGATCTCCGTGTATACGCTCGCTGTCTCCGACATCAGATCATTTGCCGCGTTCAGCAGCTCCGTCCCCATGCCTGTCTCTTTCCGAAGAACAATTTTTTCAAATTTTTCATATGCCTGATCCAGCCGTTCTTCGTAACTTCCTGTTTCCTTCTCCGTTTCCGTGCCGAGAAGCAGATAATCTGCCATTCCTTTCACGGTTGCGCGCTGAAATATTCCGTCTGTAAATCCCATAATTTTCCCTTCTTTCTTACCCTTGTACCGTTAAATTAGCACAATTTTATGCCAAAATCAACTTTGTGCCGTTAATTATCTTGTTGAAAACCACATATACTTTTCCTAGACATCAGGGAGTATACAAAATTCAGCGAGGTTTTCTATGACATACTCGGACGTTATCATAAAGAGATTATCCGCACTATGCGAGGAGAGAAACATTACCGTCAATAAACTTGCCACTTTGTCGGGCATCACACAGTCTACGGTGGAAAACATCATGTCAGGCAAGACGAAAAATCCGAAGCTGAAAACGCTTCACAAACTGGCAATCGGTCTGAACATGAGTGTCTCCGAGCTTCTGGATTTCCCGGAGATGAACGAGACCATATTTGAGGACGAGTGAAAACGGAGTTCCTATTATCTCACGATTATACGGAAGCGTTGCTCTTTTCCTTCAGCAGCATGATAAGCGCCGCCTGTATGGCCTTATCCGTCCTCATAAACTGCGTGCTTTGTGACATCCGCGTATTGCGGTCTCGCATTCTTTTCTGCTCTTTCGCACATACTAATTTCCGCACTCATTTATTTCTGAAAAATGATCTGCATATATTACTACATACCCCAGAATTTTCTCGATGTATCTTCGCACACGCCGCGCGCACCTAGCGCATAAGGAGGACACTATGCAGAATCTTCGAAAATTTACCGTCATCGGCATCCTCTTCGTCTCGGCTGCCGGGACACTCCTTCATTTTGTCTACGCCTGGTCCGGGCAGAATCCTCTTGTGGGGTTCTTCGCCCCGGTCAACGAATCCACCTGGGAGCATATGAAGCTTCTGTTTTTCCCCATGCTGCTCTACAGTCTGATCGCTGTCCCAGGGTTGAAAACCACATATCCTTTCCTTCCCTGCGCCTGCGGGGAGGGGATGCTCCTGGGGCTTCTTCTGATTCCAACCCTCTTTTACACCTACAGCGGCATTCTGGGCTTCTCTGTCCCGCCGGTGGACATCGCCATCTTCTATGTCAGCGTGATCGCCGCCTTTCTTCTGTGCGCCAGAAAAGCGAAAAGGGCGCAGAAAAAGGCTCTCTCATATGTGACCTTTTTGAGGATTTCAATACAGCCCGGCAAAAAAGCCGGCCCCGACCATCGTACAGATCCCGGCGATCACGATGGACAGGCTGCTCATAGCCCCCTCGATCTCTCCTATCTCCATGGCCTTCGCCGTGCCGATGGCGTGAGCCGAGGTCCCGATGGCGATGCCCTTCGCCACCGGATGGGTAATGCGAAAGATCCGGCAGACCGACTCGGCGCAGATGTTTCCCAGAACACCTGTCACGATGATAACTGCTGTCGTAATCGCCACATTTCCGCCCAGTTCCTCCGAGACGCCCATGCCGATGGCCGTGGTAATGGATTTTGGCAGCATGGTCACATACTGTTCATGGCTCAGGCCGAACAGCGCCGACAGTCCGAGAATGCTGACAAGACTGGTCAGCACCCCTGAGAAGATGCCGAGGAAAATCGCCTTTCGGTTCTCTTTTAAAAGATGAATCTGCTGGTACAGCGGAATGGCCAGACACACGGTGGCCGGCGTCAGCAGATAACTCAGATACCGGGCGCTGGCGTTGTAAGTTTCATAATCAATGCGGAAAATCAGAAGAAAAGCCATGACCGCCACAATGGAAATCAGCAGGGGATTTAAGACGGCCCATCGAAACTTCTTTTTCAAAAACAGTCCCAGCTGATATCCGAGGATGCTGATAACCATACCGAAAGCCAGGGAATCCAGCGCCATCTCATTCCAGTTCATGGTCTTTTCCCCTTTCCCTCTTTATCGCAAAATCCGTGACTTTTCCCGTTACAATCATAACCAGAAATGTGACCGCTACGGTAATGGCCAGCACCGGCAGCAAAATGTCGGCCAACGCCGTCCAGGACTCCAACAGCCCCACCGCCGCCGGGATGAACATCAGCGGCATGATTTCCACCAGGAACAGCCCCACATCCTTTACGTCCTCCAGCTTCACAATCCCCGTCACAAGCAGAAACAGCATTAAGCACAGACCGTAAATGCTGGCAGGCACCGGCAGCGGGATCAGATATTTCAGTATTTCTCCGATACAGGTTACCAGCATGATAACCGCAAACTGTCTGACATATTTCATAAACTTTCTTTCCTTCCAATTAGCGTCGAAAAAAGAGGGCGGCAGACACCCTCTTTCCATTTTACATGTCCTGTCAAGTCCCAAGCATTTTCCTCATCTCGTCGCTCCTCTCCTCCAAAACCTCCTGCACCAACTCACTGTCCAGATCCGCGTCAAAGGAGTGATAGGAGCCCGAAATGACATTTATCCTGCATGACGTGCCGGCATCCGCAAGTTTTCGGCCAAATTCGACAGCCTCGTCCCGCAAGATGTCAAACTCCTGGGGTTCGATATAAGTCATGGAAAATCCCGACACATCTGGGTGCCCCATGGGGACCAGATATTTCCTCTGCTCTTCCGGCGTTCCTTTCAGAAATGCCCGCCACATGGACGCGTTGGACCTGGCGGACCAGGCAGCCTCCTCGTAGAATGTTCGAGACGCATATCTGCTGCCGGTGCCTTCATCTCCGTCATCCAGCGCCGGATAAATCAAAAGCAGCCCTTTTGGCATACCCTCTCCCTTATCCCGAAGCCATAGCGTCAGCCCGGCTGCAAGGGTTCCCCCGGCGCTCTCCCCGTAGAGCAATACATTGTTTGTGTCTACGCCGAAAGTCTGCCCATTCCCGTTGGAAACCAGCCAGTTCCACAGGGCAAGACAATCCTCCCGGATCGTCTCACCGCTGTATTCCGGAAGCAGGCGGTACTCCGGGATGAACACCTTTATCCCCAACGCCTTCGCATAGACCGCAGCCAGCTCCAGGGCCGACTGCTGCACCGGCAGGGCAAAGGCTCCGCCGTGGAGATAGATCATCCCCGGGCATCCGCCACACATTCCACCGTCCCGTGCCCCAGCAGAGCAGCCGCTGCCAGATTCCGTCCCGCCGATGTTCTCCCCCACTGGCATAATCACAACCAGCGGTATCCTCTCCCCGTCCAGTCCCGGATACTCCGTCCGCTCCAGCTTCACGCCCCGCTGTTTCATCCATTCCGGGGACAGCTCCCTTTGTTTTGCCCTGCACATGGCCTTCATCATGCGAACCACCGCAGGCTTCTCCATATCCACATCGATTGCCCGATCCGGCGGGCGAAGTTTAGGACTGTATGCGTACTTCATTTCTCTCATCTCCATGCCGCCGGCGGGCAGGGCAGCTTACCCTGTGCTCGACCCGTACACTGGCGACAACTTTTCTGACAAATTCTCTTTTCAGGCAAACTCGTAGGTTCTTCTGGCGATGCCGATCTCCTCATTGGTTGGGATAACCAGAACCTTCGTCCCGGAATCCGCCGCGGAAATAACTGTCACATCCCCGCTGCAGCCCTCATTGGCCTCCGTATCCAGCGCAACGCCCAGGCAGGCCAGTTTTTCGCAGACCGCCCTGCGGATCGGCGCCGAGTGCTCGCCGATCCCCGCGGTAAATACCAAATAATCCAGTCCGCTCAGATCCACGAAAAAAGAGCCAATATAATGGACGATGTTGGTCACAAACACATCGATGGCAAGTTTTGCCCGCTCATTTCCGGACTCTGCCGCTTCCAGCACATACCGGCAGTCGTTGCTCACGCCGGAAATGCCCAACAATCCGCCCTTCTTCTGACAGCCTTTTAAAATTTCCTCCCGGCTCAGGCCCTCGCTCTCCAGAAAATACAGGATGCTGGCATCCATATCTCCCACCCGGTTGGCGTGGATGACACCGGATTCCAGTGACATGCCAAAGCTGGTGTCCACGCTCTTTCCATCCTCGATGGCACAGATGGAACAGCTTCCGCCCAGATGGCAGCTGATGGCCCGGTAATGTTCTCTCCCCTCCTTTGACGCGATCTCCCCCAGCACATCGGCAATGTATCCGTGGGAGGCCCCGTGATATCCCAGGCGCTGTACGCCGTAATCCTGATACCACCTATAGGGCAGGCCGAACATTTTCCGTTCCATGGGAATCGTCTGATGGAAGGCTGTCTCAAAAACGCCCACAAACTTTGCCTCCGGCAGCGCCTCCCGCATGGTCTCAATGGCGGAAAGATAAGCGCTGTTATGCACCGGAGCCAGAGCCAGCCAATCCCGCATCCCCTGCATCGTCTCCTCGTCCAGCTCATGAACCCCGAAGTGTCCTTTGGAGAGCACGGTCTTAAACCCTACCCGCTCGAT
>CASECT010000100.1 GCA_949286525.1 uncultured Eubacteriales bacterium
CTTGGGATCCGTGATATCCACACCGTCCACCAGTATATGCCCCTCCGTAGGAATCTCCAGAAGATTCAGTGACCGCAGCAGCGTGGATTTTCCGCTGCCGCTGGGACCGATGATAACCACCACTTCTCCTTTGTCGATATCCAGAGAAATACCATCCAGAGCCTTGATAGCTCCGCCATTATAATATTTTTTCAGGCCCTGTACCTGTATCAGTTTCTTATCGCTCATCCCTGCGCAGCCTCCTTTCCAGTTTTCCCAACAGCGCCGAGAGAATAACTACCATTACCAGGTAGATCAGCGCCACCGTAATCAGCGGCATAAAGGGGGAGTAGGTCGCTGCGCGGATGATATCTCCGCCCTTGGTCAAATCCCGGATACCGATGTAGCCCGCCACAGAAGTCTCCTTCAAAAGGACGATAAACTCATTGCACAGGGTGGGAAGCACCGCCTTGAATACCTGGGGAATGATGATGTAGATCATCGTCTGTCCGTAATTGAAGCCCAGAGACCGCCCCGCCTCAAACTGGCCGTTGTCAATGGACATGATTCCTCCCCGGATGATCTCCGCCACATAGGCTCCGGAGTTGATGCCAAAGGCAATCATCGCCACCATCAGGCCGTTTTTGGAGGAGGCGAAAATGATAAAGTACATGATCAACAGCTGCACCACCATGGGTGTCCCGCGGATAACCGTCAGGTACAGTTTACATATAATATTGAAAATGGACAGGACGACGTATCCTCCCCTGTTCCGCTTGGCCATATCCGCGCCGTTCTTGTCATAGGTGGAGCGGACCGTCGCCACTATGGATCCCAGAAAGATACCGATGATCAGCGCCACAAAAGTAATTTTCAGCGTATTTCCCAGACCGGTAACCAGAAGCATCCACCGGTCCTCCTTGATAAAGTTCAGGACAAAGTCAGCCTTTATCCCATCCCACCACTCACTCATTGCTTATCCTCTTTTCCCATCTGATAAAACAAGGGGCAACTGAAAAGCTGCCCCTGTGCCTTACTGCCGATTACTCTCCGTCAGAGGGTATGTACTTGTTGATAACCTCATCAACCGTTCCATCCTCTTTCAGTTTTGCCAGGGCGTCATTGATCTTGTCCAGAAGTTCGTCATTGTCCTTGGCAACACAGATCGCGTAATCCTCCACCGCGTACTCCGTATCCAGAATCTTCAGCCCTTCGTTAGCTGCGACAAAGGATTTCGCCGGCTCATTGTCGATGATCACACAGTCCACCTTATCGGTTACCAGCGCCTGCACCGCATCCGCGCCCTTGTTAAAGTTCACAACCGCGTCCTGACCGTAGTCATCCGCCGCGTACATCGCGCCTGTGGTTCCCTGCTGCACGCCGATCTTGGTGCTGGATGACAGATCTTCCACGCTCTGAATCTGGCTGCCTTCCTTCACAATGATAGACTGGATACCGGTAGCGTAGCTGTCGGAAAAGTTTACGCTCTCCAGACGATCCGGATCCACCGTCATACCTGCCATACCCATGTCGTACTTGCCGCTGGCAACGCCGGCTACGATGGAGTCAAAATCCACATCCTCGATCTGAAGTTCCATACCCAGCTCGTCCGCGATGGCCGCGGCGATCTCCGGGTCAATGCCGACGATCTCGTCGCCCTCCACATACTCGTAGGGCGGGAAAGTCGCGTTGGTAGCCATAACCAGCGTATTGTCATCGCCGGAACTGCTGCCGCAGCCTGCCAGCATGGATCCCGCCAAAACAAACACTGCCGCAGCGGAAAGTATTCTCTTCATATTCTTCATAATCTTTTAAACTCCTTTCACAACAGAAACTTTTATCAATTCTAGCACAAGGTCACTGCCCGCGCAAGTTCTCCGGCCGCATTTTCATGCAAAATATGAAAATTTCGTGAAATTTTATACAAAAAATTCACAAGAAGAGCCGACAGGGCAGGACATCCTTTACCCAAAGGCTGTCCTTTTCCACCGCGCAGGGCAGACAGAGCACCTTTACCCCGGCTTCCGCCGCCTCCCGCAGCGCCTGTCCGAAGGCCGGATGGGTCGCGTCATTTGGCCGCACCTCCCTGATCCCCTCCATCTGAATCACAAAAGCCAGATAACTTTCATACCCCTGCGCCAAGGCCCGCTGGAGCTCCCGAATATGCTTTACGCCCCGCTCTGTTGGCGCGTCCGGAAAATAAGCGATTCCTTCCCGCTCCAACGTGACCCCTTTGACCTCCATAAGACAGCGCCGGAGCTCTCCGGGCGCCCTCTCTTTCCGGTCCTTTTCCGGCTCTTTTCCCTCCCCGGCAAGACGCTCAAAATAAAAATCCATTCTCGAGTCCCCGTACCGGGACTCCGGACGCACATATGTAATCTCCGGCAGACTTTCCAAATATTCCCTGACCACCCGGTTAGGGGCCTGGGAATCCATATTGACCCAACCCAGCCCCTCCTTCTTTACACTGATCAAATCCCATGCGGTCTTACGGTTCGGATTGTCCGACAGCTGCAGCATGACCTGCGCTCCCGGCAGCAGCAGTTCCCGGCAGCGGCCGGTATTTTTTACATGAACCGTCTCTTCTTTCCCGTCCATCTGCACATGGGCGATAAAACGATTGGGCCGGTCCAGAAAAATTCCCGGCGCCATGCGCTGATATTTCATCTGCAGTATTCTCCTTTACCAGTATTTTTTCTTCTTGAACAGAATCAGGCAGAAAGCGATAATCCCAAGGCTCAGGGCGATCACAAAAAAGTAACCGTACTTCCAGGAAAGTTCCGGCATATAGGCGAAGTTCATGCCGTACCACCCGGCCAGCAGGCTCAGCGGCAGAAAAATCGTCGTTACAATCGTCAGCACTTTCATGATATCGTTCTGACGAATATTGATCTGGGCCTGATAGATCTCCCACACCTCGTTGGCATATTCCCGCATAACCTCCACCTCATCAGCCAGCCGGCCGGTCCGGTCAATCAGATCTGCAAACACACCGATCTCCTCCCCGTCAAAGCAAACGTCCTTTCCGTCTATCATCTCCTGGGCAAACTCCGTCAGCTGATGATAATAGCGGAACATCTGGTAGATCGTCTGCTTCATGGCGGACATCCGCTGGAGAAAAAATCGGGTGCTGTCCCTGGGAATCTCTCCCTCCAGGATCGCCAACTGCCGGTAAATCCAGTCGACCAGAAGAATATCGTCCTCTACCAGCGACATCATCAGCCGGTAGAGAAGCTCTTCCGGCGTCAGCGGATTCTTCCATTTCCTGCGGCTTCTCAGAAAGTGGGACACCACATCATCGTAGTCAAGAAATACCAGCTCCCCGCCGGAAACATAGAAGGAAAAATAGCGGAAAGCCCGCCCCTGCCCCAGCAGGGAGATGTTTGCCTCCCGATCCGGTTTCTTTGCCTCGTAGACCACCGGGATCTGCACCATGGCATGGATGCAGCTCTGCCAGCAGATTACCTTGCAGCAGTGAATATTTTCCCGCTCATCCGCCAGCTGTTTTTCGCGAAAGCGCGCCTCTCCCCGCTGGATCTCCTCCAGAGAAAAGACCGCCACCCGCTTCTTCTCGCCGGCGCATCTTTCATATTCCTCCCGCTTTACCGGCACCAGTTCCCCATCCCTGATCAGTAAAAACATCCGCTGTCTCCCGCCTTTCTGTCTGCCCCGATTTTTCCATTTTATTGTAACCGCGGAAGGACGATCCTATTCCCCGTCGGCCATCCAGCTCCGCACCCGGGCGATCTCCGCCGCATAGCCCGCGTCGTCATTTGGCGTCTCAAGAATGAACGGTCTGTTCTGGAGCAGCGGATGAGTAACCACCGCCCGCAGGGCGTCCGGCCCGATGTGGCCCTGTCCCAGCTTCTCATGGCGGTCTTTAGCGGCCCCGCAGTCATTCTTGCTGTCGTTCAAGTGCACCGCCAGAAGCCTCTCCAGCCCAATGATCTCGTCAAACTGCCGCAGCACGCCGTCCAGATCTTTCACGATGTCATAGCCGCCGTCCCACACATGGCAGGTATCCAGACAGACGCCTACCTTATCCGCGCAGTCCACCTTATCCAGAATCTGCCGCAGTTCCTCAAAGGTCCGTCCCACCTCGCTGCCCTTGCCGGCCATGGTCTCCAGCAGCACCGTGGTCTTCTGATCCGACCGCAGGGTCTCGTTCAACACCTCGGCGATCATCGCGATCCCCCGCTCGGCGCCCTGACCCACATGGGAACCGGGATGAAAATTGTAGTAATTTCCCGGAAGATACTCCATACGCCGCAGATCATCGGCGATGGTCTCCCGGGCGAAAGCGCGCACATCCTCCCTGGCAGCGCAGAGATTTAACGTGTAGGGGGCGTGGGCCACCAGCTTTCCAAAATGGTGCTCCTCCATCAGCGCCTGCAGTTTTCCAATATCCTCCTCGTCCAGCTCCTTCGCCTTTCCGCCTCTGGGGTTCCTGGTAAAAAAGGCGAAGGTATCGCCTCCCAGTTTCAGCGCCATCTTTCCCATGGCATAAAACCCCTTTGACGCGGACAAATGATTTCCTATATATATCATACACATTTCCCCCTTCTCGAAAATTTTCTTCCAAATACTATACCACAATGGGAAAAAACGTGCTATACTGCATGGCGGCACAAATTTCAAATACAAAGGAGCGTGACATTATGGCAGCATCTTCATCTGTCAAAGACACCACAAAGAGGCTGACCTCAGGCAGCCCCATGTCCCTGATTCTCGGTTTCTCCCTCCCGCTTCTGGTAGGGATGCTTTTCCAGCAGTTCTACAGCCTGGTGGACACCATTATCGTGGGCAAATTTCTCGGAGTAAACGCCCTGGCAGCGGTTGGGTCCACCGGTTCCGTCAACTTCCTGATCAACGGTTTCTGCATGGGCGTATGCACGGGCTTCGCGATCCCGGTGGCCCAGCGGTTTGGTGCGGAGGATGAAGAGGGCCTGCGCCGGTATGTGGGCAACAGCATCTGGCTCTCTGCGGTTTTCGCCGCGGTCATGACCGTGATTGTCAGCGTTTTCTGTCGGGAAATCCTGATCCTTATGCAGACGCCAGCAGATATCATCGACGATGCCTACGCCTACATCTTCATTATCTTCGTGGGCATTCCGGTAACCTACCTCTACAACCTGACCTCCGGCATCATCCGGTCATTAGGCGACAGCAAAACCCCGGTATATTTCCTGTTGATGGCATCGGCTTTAAATATTGTACTGGACATTTTATTTATCACACAGTTTGACTCCGGCGTCGCGGGGGCAGCCTACGCCACGGTCATTTCCCAGCTGGTCTCCGGCATCGCCTGCCTGATTTTCATGGCAAAAAAATTTCCGATCCTGCATCTGGAACGAGATGACTTAAAGCCCCGGAAACAGTGCATGATGACGCTCTGCTCCATGGGGGTTCCCATGGGCCTGCAGTATTCCATTACCGCCATCGGTTCCGTCATACTGCAGGCCGCTGTCAACGGCCTTGGTTCCGCGGCCGTGGCCTCCATGACCGCAGCCAGCCGCCTGTCCATGTTCGTCGTCTGCCCTTACGACGCCCTGGGTTCCACCATGGCGACTTACGGGGGCCAGAATGTGGGTGCCCGCAAACTGCCCCGGATCAAAGCCGGCCTGAAATCCGCCACCATCCTCGGAGGCCTCTACTCCATCTTCGCTCTGCTGCTTCTTCTGGCAGCCGGGAATCTGCTGCTGCAGCTTTTCCTGTCGGCGGATGAGACCGCCATCATGGCCGACGCCCGGATGTTCCTGATTGTTCAGGCCATCTTCTATTTTCCTCTGGCACTGGTCAATATCGTCCGTTTCCTGATCCAGGGAATCGGCTTCCCGTTTCTGGCGATTCTGGCCGGCGTGATGGAGATGATCGCCCGGACGCTGTCCGCCATATTCCTGGTGCCTGCCTTCGGTTTCCTCGGCTCCGCCTTTGCCAGCCCCATCGCCTGGATCATGGCGGACGCGTTCCTGATCCCCGCCTTCTTTTATGTATACAAAAAACTATCCCGGCAAAGCGTGGTGTCGTTAAGGGACAAAGCAATCGAATGGGATACAAAAACCAGTTTTCGGTCATTTTGACCGAAAACTGGTTTTATTAATCTCTTTAAGCCGATTTGGATAATCCGTTATACAGGTATATACATTTTATTAT
>CASECT010000101.1 GCA_949286525.1 uncultured Eubacteriales bacterium
CTCATTTCTGACATTTCTTTTGAACCTCCTCAATTATTTTGTTTGGGGTGGACGCCCCTGCGGTAATACCTACATTACTAATGGATTGAAGTACCGACAAATCTAAATCATCTTTTGTCTGTATATAGTAAGTATCTGCACATTCTTTTTTACATATTTCGAACAGTTTCTGCGTGTTGGAAGAATGTCTGCCGCCGATGACAATCATCGCCTCCACCTGAGACGCAATCTCCGCCGCTTCCTTCTGGCGAACCTCCGTCGCATTGCAGATCGTATTCAAAACAAGTATATCATACCCTTTTTTCTCTATAATTTCAACCAATTCTTGAAATTTATTGTAGTTAAATGTCGTTTGGGACACCACACACACGGAAGTTCCCTCCTCAACTTCGAAGGCGAGAGCGTCTTCCTCGGAGGAAATGACAGAAAAACGGTCTCCCTCAATCCATCCGATGATGCCCTGCACCTCCGGATGCCGCTCGTTGCCCACCACGAGAATATGGTATTCCTTTCTGGAATACTCCTCCACAATCCGGTGAATCTTCAGTACAAAAGGACAGGTGGCGTCCACCAGGGAAAATCCCGCCTGCTCCAGCCTCTCCTGCACTTTTCTTCCGACGCCGTGAGAACGGATAATGACTGTCCCGGCCGGATATTTCGCGATGTCGTCGTCCTCCCGCATGACATGCACGCCCCGAAGTTCCAGCTCCCGGACCACCTCCTCGTTATGGATGATAGGGCCATAAGTATAAATGGGACCCTCAGTCTTCCCGATCTGGTCGTAAACCAGGTCCACAGCTCTCTTTACGCCGAAACAGAAACCGGCGCTTTTGGCAAGTTTTACGTTCATCTCTCCTCCTTGCACAGCGAGACGATACACGCAACCACCTGATCGATGGTCATGTCGGACGAATCCACGAGAATGGCATCCTCCGCCTGACGAAGCGGCGAAATCTCCCGGTTCATATCCCGCTCATCCCGCTTTCTGATATCCTGCTCGATCTCATCCAGGCGACAGGTCTCGCCCTTCTTCTCAAGTTCCTGATACCGGCGTTTCGCCCGGACCTCCACACTGGCCGTGAGATAAATCTTGACCTGGGCTTCCGGCAGCACGCAGGTTCCGATATCCCGGCCATCCATAATGACATTCTCCCTGGCCGCCAGCTTCCGCTGAAGGGCCACAAGCTTTTCCCGCACGCAGCCGTAGGCGCTGGTAACAGAGGCCATGTTGCCCACTTTTTCGTCCCGGATCCGGCCTGTCACATCCTCCCCGTTCAGAAGGACCTTCTGTTGCCCCTCCTCATACGCTATGGAAATCTCGATATCATCACAGGCCTTCCCGATAGCCCCGGCGTCCGACGCGTCGATTCCCTCATTCAGAAAATAAAGCGCCATCGCACGGTACATAGCCCCGGTATCCACATACACATAGTCCAATGTTTCCGCAACCTTTCTGGCGATTGTGCTCTTTCCGGCGCCTGCCGGTCCATCGATAGCGACATTCATGCTCATATTCAATGCTTCCTCTCTCAAATCTGTTTCAAATTCATTTTCTCTGCCAAAATCACGGCCTATGGGATACTGTTTCCCGCCAGGGCCCCGGTAGACCAAGCAATCTGCAGATTAAAACCGCCGGTTACCGCGTCCAAGTCCAGCACCTCCCCGGCAAAATAAAGCCCGGAAATCTTCCTGGATTCCATGGTGGAGGGGTCAACGTCCCTTGTACTGATCCCGCCCTGGGTAATAATCGCCTCGGAAAATCCACGGAGACCGCACAGGGTAAAAGGGAATCCCTTCAACAGTTTCACAAGGCCGTTTCTCTGTTCCCTGGTAATCTCCCTGACCGGCAGGTGCTCCGGGACATGGGCAAGTGCCGCTACTACCGGTATCATCTTCGCCGGCAGAACCTCATGCATCACATTCCCAAAATGACGGTTCGGTGTCTTGGAGAATTCCCGAAGCAGACGTTCCTGAAGCTGCTTTTCCTCCAGGGCAGGTTTTAAGTCAATGCTGGCAGAAAGCGTCCCCTCTGCCGCCAATCTTCTGCCCACCAGACTGCTGGCAGAAAGTACCAGGGGGCCGCTGACGCCAAAATGGGTAAAGAGCATCTCGCCGAATTCCCGATAGAGTTCCCTGCCCTTTCTGTCAAAGATCCACAGCGTCACGTTGCGGAGAGACAGCCCCTGCATGGCGGGTATGTAGTCCTCCAGAGCAGTCATGGGAACCAGCCCCGGACGCGGTTCCACCATTCGGTGCCCCAGCTTTTCTGCCCATACATATCCATCCCCGGTAGATCCCGTGGAGGGATAGGAGATGCCCCCTGTGGCAACGATGACCGCATCGGCAGGCAGCACCTCCATCTGTTCACGGCGCTGTCTGCGGTGTTTTACTTCGACGCCGGCAACACGGCCGTCGCAGGTTTTGAGATCCCGCACCTTTGTCTGCAGCAACACTTTTACGCCAGCCTGATTCAACGCCCGCTCCAACGTTCTTGTCACGTCGGAAGAATGATCTGATACGGGAAATACCCGGTTTCCCCGCTCCACTTTCCAGGGCATACCCATCTCCCGGAAAAATTCCATGGTCATGAAATTGTCAAAGCCGTAGATAGCACTGTAGAGAAATTTCGGATTTGAAACCACTGCGCTAAACAGCTGTTCCACATCACAGGCATTGGTAAAATTACATCTCCCTTTTCCGGTAATGTATATTTTTTTACCCAGTTTTTCGTTCTTCTCCAGAAGCGTTACCTGATGTCCACAGCGCCCCGCCGCCACAGCGGCCATCATACCGGCTGCGCCGCCTCCCACCACAATGACGCTGCTCATGATTTTCTTACCTTTCCATAGCGCATCTTGATGGAATCATCGATCGGCTCGATCTCATCGTTATCGTACACCTGGTATTCATCCCAGATATGCTCCAACATCTCCAGCGTGGAAGCCACCTCATCCTGCTTGCGCATGCAGAGCGACACGATGAGGGCATTAATGACGCTTAACGGTGCCACCAGAGAATCCACGATGGAAGCCATATCGCTTTTGGCAATCAGATTGCAGGAGGAGTAAAGGTTCATCGGAGAGTGCACGCTGTCTGTCAGCGTAATCACTTTTGCGTTCCGATTGTTGGCAAATTCCAACGCCTTCAGCGTCCGCATGGAATACCGCGGAAAACTGATTCCGATGATCACGTCCTTCTCATCAATATACACCATCTGCTCAAAAAGTTCACTGGCGCTGTTAGTGTGCAGCAGAATTACATCTTCAAACATCTGATTCAGATAAAATGCCAGGAAAGACGCCAGGGGCGCGCAGCTTCGAATACCTACGATATAAATCTTCCTGGCCTTTAGAATCGTATCCACCGCGGACTGAAAAGCCGCCTCGTCTATATTTTCGATGGTCTCCTTAATCTTCTCCGCATCGGAGGAGAGAACAGTCTGCAACACATTGGATTCCTGAATCCTGCCGTAAGTAACTTCCATGCGCTGTACGGTATTCAGCTTGTTGCGCACCATCTCCTCCAAGGCTTTCTGAAAATCCGGATATCCCTTATATCCCAGGCACATAGCAAACCGCACCACCGTAGACTCACTGACGCCGACAATCTCTCCCAGCCTGGCTGCCGTAAGAAAAACTGCTTTATCATAATTATCCGTAATATAATTTGCCAGCATCTTCTGCCCTTTGCTCATGGTACTGTAACGGGCATTGATACGGTTGTTCAGCTCATTTACATTGCTCATCTCACCTGCTCCTTATCCCTTGTCATCGTTCTCTATTATATCAAAAACAGGCGAAACGGCAATACCCGCTTACAACCCCCATACAATCCAGATATACAGATAACCGCTGATAACAGCAGCCATGGTAAAAGGAATTCCGATCCTCAGGAAATCTCGGTTGCGCACGGTTTCGCCGTTCTTTCGCAGAATGCCTATAGCCGCGATATTTGCCGATGCGCCAATAGGTGTCAGATTTCCGCCCAGCGTCGCGCCGATCAACAGGCCGAAATAAAACACATAAGGCTGCGCGCCCATTCCATTATTCATCAGGGCAGCGATTCCTTCCACCACAGGCAGCATTGTCGCCACGTAGGGAATATTGTCAATAAATGCTGACAGCAATACCGATGCGAAGACGATCAACGTATACAGGAGGAAGGGATTATCCCCTGAAATGCTGTAAAACATCCCGGAAATCGCATCTATTACCCCGGCAGCCCTGATACCCTCAATCACAATAAACAGTCCGAATAGCAGAAAAAGAGTGCCCTTATCCAGATCTCTCAATACTTTCGCCGCAATTTCACAGGATCCATCCCTGATACAGGTATAAATTACCCCGATCACACAGATCGACAGGCAAATCAGACCGCTGCGCAGACTGTACAGTGTGACAGCTATGCCGGAAGACGGCTCGGGAATAAAGGATGCTGCGATGAGCAGAAGAACCGTCGCAACCATCAGAAAAGACGGAACATAATCCAACACTTCCGTTTCCACCTTTGCGGAAACCTCCTGTCTGTCTCTGCGGAACAGAAAAAGCAGCACAGCCAGCGACACCAGAGCCCCCAGCTCCACGCCCCAGAAAATTCCCGGATGCCCCTGCATCCAGAAGAAATCCATAAAGTTCATGCCCGCATATCCTCCCAGCAAAATACTGGTCGTATCTCCTACCAGTGTCGCTGCTCCCTGCAGATTCGACGAAACGGCAATCGCGATAAGCACAGGCACCGGGGAAATCTTCAGCTTTTTGGAAATCGCCAGCCCGATAGGAGCAACCATCAAGACGGTGGCAACATTGTCAACAAAAGCGCTGATCACACCGGCAAAAAGCGCAAGCACACAGACTGCCCACTTGACATTTGGAACCTTTGATATCAAAATTTCCGACAGTCTGGCCGGCATCCGACTCTCAATAAAAAGTGTTACCGTTCCCATCGTGCCGCCAATCATCAAAAGAACATTGTAGTCTACTGCGGCCAGCGCCGACAAAAGATCCATTCGGAACAATCCGAAATATCCGAGAACAACAAAAACTGCAGCGGAAACAAGCGCAATCCAGGGCCGATAACGCTGAAACGACAACATCAAAATATAGGTAATAATGAAAATCACAAGCGCCACAACCATATGTTTTCCTCCTTATATAAAAGCGTGCCGCGTCTCTGCGAACACGGCACGCCCATATACTTTTTCCGTTGTTGATCTGATATTATACCGGGTATGCTCCGTTCTCGCTGTCAGCTGCAGTCGGATCCACACGAGTCTCCTGCGCCTGACGATATTTGAAGAACTCCACTGCCACCTGGGGGAACAGCGCGTAGGAGAGGACATCCTCATCCTGCTTTTTCCACTCTTTCATCTCACTTTCCAACGTCGCGAGCTCCGGCTCAAGCAGATCGGCCGGCCGGCAGGTAATCGCATTTTTCTTCTCATCGCCCAGCACCTTATCCACAACTTCAGGATTAAAGGGCTTTACCGTCTGGCCATACTTACCAAGAAGAACGTCCTTTGTCTCCTTTGTAGCGACCTTGTAGCGCTCGCCGAAGAGAACGTTGAACACAGCCTGTGTTCCCACAATCTGGGAAGAAGGCGTAACCAGAGGCGGCTCGCCCAGATCCTTGCGGACTCTCGGCACCTCAGCCAGAACCTCCTCGAATTTGTCCTCCTTGCCCTGCTCTTTCAGCTGGGAAATCAGGTTGGAAAGCATACCGCCCGGAACCTGATATTTCAAGGTGTTGATATCAACGCCCAGCACCTTCGGGTTCATCAGTCCGCTCTCCAGCGCTTCCTCTCTCATAGGACGGAAATAGTCCGCGATCTCTGTCAGCAGGTTCAGGTTCAGTCCGGTGTCATAAGGCGTATCTCTGAACGCTTCCACCATAACCTCCGTGGCCGGCTGGCTAGTACCCAGCGCAAAGGGAGACATTGCGGTGTCGATGATATCGGCTCCTGCCTCCACACCCTTCAGATACGTCATGGAAGCCACACCGGATGTATAGTGAGTGTGCAGTTCAACGGGAAGACTGGTAGCTTCCTTCAGCGCACGAACCAGCTCGTCTGCCTTCTTAGGTACAAGAAGTCCCGCCATATCCTTGATACACAGGGAATCCGCTCCCATATCCTCCACTCTCTTCGCCAGATCTGTCCAGTAATCCAGCGTATAGGCATCGCCCAGCGTATAGGAAAGGGCCACCTGCGCATGTCCTTTCTCCTTGTTACATGCTGTCACGGCAGTCTGCAAGTTGCGCAGATCGTTCAGACAGTCAAAGATTCGGATAATGTCAATACCATTGGCAATAGACTTCTGTACGAAATATTCTACCACATCATCCGCGTAGGGACGGTATCCGAGAATGTTCTGTCCCCGGAACAGCATCTGAAGTTTCGTGTTCTTGAAGCCGTCTCTCAGTTTTCTCAGACGCTCCCAGGGATCTTCCTTCAGGAAACGAAGGCAGGCATCAAAAGTCGCCCCTCCCCAGCACTCCACAGCATGGAATCCGACCCGGTCCATCTTATCAATAATCGGAAGCATCTGCTCTGTCGTCATTCTCGTCGCAATCAGAGACTGATGCGCGTCTCTCAATACGGTCTCCGTAATTTTTAACGGTTTTTTCATTTCTTCTGCCATATTTTCCTCCTAAAATTTATACACCAAAGATTGCCATGAAGATTCCGGCAACTACCGCCGTTCCAACCACTCCGGCCACGTTCGGTCCCATCGCGTGCATCAGCAGGAAGTTGGTGGGATCCTCCTCCGCTCCAACCTTCTGGGATACTCTGGCAGCCATGGGCACCGCGGACACTCCAGCAGAACCGATCAAAGGATTGATCTTTCCCCTTGTGACGCGGCAGAGCAATTTCCCAAGCAGGACGCCTCCGGCTGTACCAAAGGCAAACGCCGCCAGACCAAGGAATACGATCTTCAGCGTTGTCCAGTTCAAGAATGCCTCCGCGCTGGTAGACGCGCCCACCGACGTACCCAGCAGAATAACTACAATATACATCAGGGCATTGGAAGCCGTCTCGGAAAGCTGACGCACCACACCGCACTCGCGGAACAGGTTGCCCAGCATCAGCATTCCCACCAGGGGAGCCGTTGTGGGCAAAATCAGGCACACAATAATCGTAACCACAATCGGAAACAAAATCTTCTCCAGCTTGGACACCGGACGAAGCTGTTCCATGTGAATTGCCCGCTCTTCCTTCGTAGTCAGAAGTTTCATGATCGGCGGCTGAATAATCGGCACCAACGCCATATAGGAATAAGCTGCCACAGCTATAGGGCCCATCAGCGCGCTCTGTCCCAGCTTGCCCGCCAGAAAGAGGGATGTGGGGCCGTCCGCGCCGCCGATAATGGCGATGGCCGCTGCGGCCTCGTCTGAAAATCCCAGCAGGATCGCAAGAAAATAGGCCGCAAAGATTCCGAGCTGTGCCGCCGCTCCCATCAGAAAGCTGATTGGGTTGGCAATCAGCGGGCCAAAATCCGTCATAGCTCCTACCCCGAGGAAAATGAGAGAAGGAAGGATGGACCATTCATCCAGCGTATAGAAATAATACAGAAGCCCTCCCACTCCATTATCCGCTTCCTCCGGGCTGATCATGATATCCGGGTAAATATTTACCAAAAGCATACCAAATGCGATGGGAACCAACAGAAGCGGTTCAAACCCTTTGCGGATAGCCAGATACAGAAATACGCAGGCAACCGCGATCATGATGAAATTCAAATACGTCAAATTTGCAAAAGCTGACTGCTGTAGAAGGCGTCCTAAAATTTCCATCACGTTACTCATGCTCTTATCCTCCTACTTCTTCAAACTCGCTAGTTCATAGTTGCAAGTGTCTCGCCAGCCTCAACCATCTGACCTGCCGTTACATTGACAGATGCGATCACGCCGTCCTGAGGAGCAACGATCGGAGTCTCCATCTTCATAACCTCAAGGGTAACTACCGGATCTCCGGCTTTTACGGAATCCCCCACTGCTACATCCACAGAGAATACCTTTCCGGCTGCCCCTGCCTCAACGATGACGCTGCCGGCTGCTCCGGAAGCCGCGGGTGCAGGTGCTGCCGCAGGTGCGGGTGCTGCTCCGCCGACTCTCTCCTCTACAGTCACATCATAAGCCACTCCGTTTACGGTAATCGTATAGTTTTTCATTTTTCCATCCTCCTAATTAATATCTTCTCTTGATAGAACGCACTACAAAGTCATCGGTAGAAGAACCTGTAGCCGCCGCGATCGCCGCGCTGATCACAGCGATCAGATCATTATTCTGAGTCTGCGGAACCTGCTGACGTTCCTGAATCACTACTTTTTTCTCCTGCTGACTGCCAGACTCACTCTGTCCTTCGGCTTTCTTCTGCAGTTTCGGAATAATCCGGAAAGCATAGATGCAGAGGCAGATCACAATCAGCACCACAAATACTATTCCAAAATTAATCAATGTATTTATCCCCGCATTCGACATCTTTTCTCCCAGAGAGAGCACCACCTCCGCGTTAACTGCCGTAACTTCCATGGATGGCGAATTCATCACATAAGTAAGGGTCACATCCCGCTGGGTAAATTCCATGGTAAGAACTGCTGTCAGCGTCTTACCTGCTTCTGTAATCTCAAAATCTGAGAAATCTTCAAACTCTCCGGCCTCCGGCAGCACCGCAATCCAGTCTTCCATCAAGTCAGCGTAAATTTCGCCGTCTTCCTGAGCCTGATAATATTCGTAGTACTGCTGAGCATCCTCAGACGACATGGACAGCAAAGTACTCGCCGTCTGTTCTACCGCCGTCTGAATATCGCCGGCTGTCAGTCCGTTGTAGTCATCCGTATTGCCTGTACTCCCGCAGGCGCACAGGACAAACGCACAGATGACCGCACTGACAGATAATAGGATTTTCCTTTTCATACGCCCGCCTCTCTATTTCGTGCCATGCTTCTTGAAAGGTCCGTCCGTCCGCTTGGTAAACAGCATCTCAAATCCGGCGATGAGATATTTTCTGGTATCCGCCGGTGTGATCACACGGTCCACATATCCTCTTGCCGCCGCTGCCGCGATACCTGACTGAAGCTCCTCGAACTCCTTGGCTTTCTCGCTGATCTCGTCCGCAGACTTATCCTCATACATGATTTTGGCTGCAAGCGCCGGATCCATAATACCGATCTTGGCCGTATCGTAAGCATATACGAGATCCGCGCCCAGTGATTTGCTGTTCATCAGCACGTAAGCGCTGCCGTAAGCCTCCTTCGTGATGAAGTTGATCTTTGGCACGGAAGCCTCAGCGAAAGCAGCCGTCATTCTTGCCGCCTCTCTTGTCAGAAGCTTCTCGGAATCAACCGTAGCCTCATATCCTGTCACGTTGGTAAGAGAGAGAACCGGAATGTCAAAGGCATCGCAGAAACGGACGAAATCCGCAGCCTTTCGGCATCCGCCAGCAGTCAAAAGGGATTCCTTCCCGGTCTGACGGTTGCCCACAACACCTACTGTCGCGCCATTCAGCTTGATCAGTCCCGTTACCATCTCGCTGGCAAACCCTGCCTTGCACTCCACAAACACACGATTATCGGAAATCTCAGCGGCAAAGGCAGAGGCATCACAGAGCTTGTCCTCCATACCCTCGGAAGCGCGGTTGAGATCGTCCAGGCAGGCATCCACCCGGCCGTCCTCCAGGCTGCATCCTGGAAGCATGATAACCAGCTGACGCATAGCCGCGAAAATCTCCTGCTCAGTTCCCGCGAAATCCACATTGCCCGCTTCCTTATACTGGAAATCAGCTCCTGCCGTATTCAGCAGATCCTCGCGGTTGCCCTCGATAGCATTAGGAGTGTTGAGAAACAGTTTCGCGTCCTTCTCCATAAAAGTAAAGTCGCTGACAGATGTCAGAACGGAAAGACCGCCGCCACAATTTCCAAACACACCCATAATCTGCGGAACAGCGCCGGAAGCCTCCACAGCCTTGCGATAAATCGCTCCCAGACTCTCCATCGCATCCAGAGACTCCTGCAGACGCACACCGGCACAGTCCAGAAGACCGATGACCGGAGCGCCCATCTTTACTGCCATGTCATACACAGACAGAATCTTTTTTGCGTGCATCTCTCCGATGGTTCCGTTTAATACGGACGCATCCTGACTGAAGACGAATACCAGATTGTCGTCAATCAGACCGTGGCCAATGACAACTCCGTCCGACGGAGCTTTCCTGTCATTTAAATTGAAATCCGTGCTTCTCGATGTAACCAATGCGCCCAGTTCGACAAAACTGTGCTCATCAAGAAGAGATTCAATTCTTTGAATAGCTTTACTCATCGTATTATCCTCCATATAAAAAAATAAAAAAATCGTCATGATAATAATACCATTTTGACGTTTTTTTGCAAGTTAAATCAACCATTTTTTCAGGACAGCGCAAAAATACCACGGGAGATCCCGGACAGCTATTTTCTCCTCCAAAACAATCTCTCTGTCAGCATAAGGGGTTCCCCCGATCAGAACCTGCGCGTCTCCTATGACGGCACCATTCTCCAGAGGAGCTGCAATACTCGCCGGGTACTGCAGCGTTACATCTATCTGCTCCCAATCCGCCACCAGCAGGTTCATGGAAAAGTCCGATTGGGGTGTGACAAAAGTCTGTTCTTCAAGAGAAAAAGCGTTGTTGGCCGCCCGGGTAACCTCTACCTGACGAAAGGTAATGGGCATGGCATCCAGGGACCGATATCGATAATAATTTTTCGCGTAAGTAAACAGTGTCCCACAATCCCTCCACTTGTAATCCCGGTTATTCGGCCAGCCGCAGGCCAATAGAGCCACCGTGAAGGTACGCCCCTCGCTCTGGACAGCCCCCACATAGCAGTACCCGGCCGCGGAGGTAAACCCGGTCTTTCCGGACAGGGCATCCCCATCCATCTGGAGATAGGCGTTATGGTTGGTACAGGAGAAGCTCCTGCCGCCGTCTGTGTACCCTCCCGCATTTCCTTCTGCCGGCACCTTGCTGCAGAAGCTGTAGGAAGGCGTTCTGGTTATTTCCAAAAAGGCATCCTTCTGGGGCGATCGCAGTACACAGTAGGACATGATCAGAGCCAGATCCCTGGCAGTGGTTCCGTGCCCCCTCTCCTGCACGCTCCCATCCTGCGCCGTGCAGGCCGCTGTAGCATCCAAACCGTTTGGTGTGACAAAAAAGCTGTCGGTACATCCGATCTGCGCCGCTTTTTCATTCATCAGCGCCGCGAAATTCTCCACGGATCCGGCCACATGCTCCGCGATGGCCACCGCAGTATCATTATGGGATTCCAACATCAGGGAATAGAGAAGATCTCCCAGACGATAATACTCTCCCGCATTCATATTCAGCTGTACATCCGGCATGGAAGCCGCGTATTCAGATACCGCCACAAAATCATCCTGACTGCAGTTTTCCAGAGCAAGAATACAGGTAAGAATCTTGGTAGTGCTGGCGTTGGAGCGAAATTCTTCCCCCGCCTTCTGATACAACACACGCCCAGAAACGGCATCCATTAAAACTGCCGACTGGGCGTATATCTCGTTGTCAGCTATGGTTACCGGCTCTGCCGAAGCTTCCTCCGCGGCCCGTACCGGCTCTGCGAACGATTCTGATCCCCGGAAAAAGGAAAGGGCACAGGCAAGAAACAGGGACAAAACAAATCCGAGAAACGCTCGCATTCTTCTTCTCATATTTTACCCCGATATTTCTTTTTTCTCTCTATTCTATGCCTGCATCCCCGCATTCATACCGCGGACACTTACACCGTGAGTTCCATATCAGCCTCTTCCCGGGCTTCCTGCTTGAATTCCTCAATCTGCGTCGGATCCAATGTTGGAAGATCCTCCACGGATGACATGCCAAAGCTCCGCAGAAATTCCTCCGTCGTCCCGAAGAGCATCGGACGGCCCGGCGCGTCCATGCGGCCAAGCTCCATGACCAGTCCATACTCCACCAGTTTGCTGACCGCGTGGTCGCAGGACACTCCGCGGATTTTCTCAATCTCAGATTTTGTGACTGGCTGCTTGTAGGCGATGATAGACAATGTCTCCATCAGCACTTCCGTCAGCACATACTTCTTCGGCTGCTTCGCGATCCGGATCAGATACTCATACACCTCCGGAGCCGTACACATCTGATAAGAACCGTCAATTTCCGTCAGGCGGATCCCCCGCTGCTGTTCCTCCCAGGTTCGCTGCATGATCTGCAGCTGCCCTATCACTTCCGTTTTTTCAATGCCCAGCGCCTTTGCCATCACATCCGGATCCACGGAATCTCCCATGGCAAACAGAACGCCCTCGAGAATTGCCTGTATTTTCTTTTCATTCATCTCTCTCTCACTCACGACGCTGCTCTCCTGGATTCAATTTTGATATCGTCAAAGGTATGTTCCTGGGAAATCACGATGGTCCCTGCCTTCATGAGCTCCAATATGGCAAGGAAGGTAACGATTACATCCATCTTCGAACTCTGCTCCTCCAAAAGCTGCCGGAAACTGAAACGCCGATGAGTCGCAGCGTAATCCCGAAGGATTGCCATCCGCTCCTCCAGAGAAACCTTCTCTTTCTCTATCTTTCCAAACTTGGAACGTATGGGATCAATCTTATTCTCCTGCCTGCGAAGCACAGACTGAAAAATCTCGTCCAGTTTCTGAAGCGTCACACCCTCCAGAAGTTCCCTCACATTTACCGGCTGCTCATAAGAGGCAACCTCCTCCGGTATGGAGGGGCTCCGGTAAAAAACTCTGCCGGCATCTACCTGCCGGTCTCTCAGCTCACTGGAGATGCATTTGTACATCTTGTATTCCAGAAGCTGTTCCACCAGTTCCGCCCTGGGATCTTCTTCCTCCTCTTCCTCTGTCTTTTGGGAAGGGAGAAGCATTCTGGCCTTAATGTCAAGAAGCGTGGCCGCCATGACCAGAAATTCGCTCATGATGTTTAAATCCTGCCTGCGCATCTCCTGCAGATAATCCATATACTGACTGGTAATCTCCGCGATGGGAATATCGTAAATATTCACTTTGTTCTTTTCCAGCAGATGCAGAAGCAGATCCAGCGGCCCCTCAAACACCTGCAATTTAAAATTCAATTCCATAGCCCGTCCTCATTTTCTCCCTGGACATTATATCTGTTTTACCCTGGGATTTCAAGCCTGACATGCCACATTTAGTATACATATCCATGATATTCTACCAGAAATAGTTGTTATCAGCTGTCGATTCTGCGCATATATACTAATAATCATATGTTTTGGAGATACCATGCGAAAGCTTTTTGCCCTTATCCTCCCTCTTCTTCTGCTCCTTTTCGAGATCGGAACCCCCTTGTCATACAGCAGCGGCATCTGTCTGACACCCTGCCGTGCCCAGGAAAATCCACAGTCCACAGAGAAAAACGCCGCATCTGCCCAGACAGACACACTGTCCTTAAGTGCCCCCAGCGCCATCCTCATGGAGGCTTCCACCGGTACAATCCTTTACGACAAGGACAGTTCCATGGAGCTGGCTCCCGCCAGCGTTACCAAAGTAATGTCCATGCTTCTCATCTTCGAGGCTCTGTCCTCCGGAAACATTCAGCTGACCGACGAAGTTATGGTCTCGGATCACGCGGCCGGTATGGGCGGTTCTCAGGTTTTTCTCGAGCCGGGCGAAATCCAGACCACGGAAACCCTTTTAAAGTGCATCAGCATTGCCAGCGCCAACGACGCTGTTGTGGCGATGGCTGAATATATCAGCGGAAGCGAGGAGGCTTTCGTCCAGAAAATGAACGAAAAAGCCGCTTCTCTCGGCATGAACCATACGCACTTTGTCAACTGCTGCGGTCTGGATGATCCTCAACACTACACCAGCGCCGGCGACATCGCCATCATGAGCCGGGAGTTGATTACCCGCTACCCCCAGGTGTTCGACTATTGCGGCATCTGGCAGGAGGACATTACACACACCACCGCCAAGGGAAGCTTTCCCTTTACCCTCTCCAACACCAACCGCCTCTTAAAGCAGTATCCCTATGCCACAGGCTTAAAGACCGGCTCCACCAGCCAGGCAAAATTCTGCCTGTCCGCCACCGCCCAGAAGGACGGCATGACCCTGATCGCCGTTGTCATGGCAGCTGAAAATTCAAAGCTCCGTTTCGCTGACGCGACAAAGCTTCTGGAATACGGTTTTTCCACCACCAGCTTATATGAGGACAAAACGGACGGAGAGACCTATGATATCCCGGTTAAAAAGGGAACCAGCGATGCCGTGACCGCCCGGTGCGAAAGCAACTTCCGCTATCTGTCCTCCAGCGGCGAAAATCTCTCCGCGGTGGAAAAGCGGGTGGAACTTCCCGAAAACATCGCCGCTCCCATCGATAAGGGGGAAACTGTCGGTCAGATCAGCTATTACCTTGGAGAAAGAAATCTGGGTTCCGTACCGCTGACTGCCTCGGAGAAAATCGCGAAAGCAGCCTTCCCCCATTACTATCAGAAACTGCTTCTGCAGCTTTTTCTCGCCGCAGATCCCTCCTAGAGCAGCAGGTAGGGCAGATAAATTCTTCCCCAGTTTCTGCTCCCGTAGGGATAGCGCAGGGGAATACAGCGCTCATACAGGCGCAGTTTGACTTCCACCGGGGATAGATCCGGGTCTTTTTCCAACATCAGCGCCACCGCGCCGGACACCACGGGAACCGCCATGGAGGTTCCCGTTTTTTTTGTATATCCACCCGAAGTACTGCAGCTTGTGATATCCGTCCCGGGAGCGAGAATCTCCGGCTTTACTACGCACTCTCTGGTGGGGCCTCTTCCGCTGTAAGACCCGTTTCCGGCAGCTTTTATCATTCCGTAGCCTTTCCTTCCCACAGGTCCTTGGCCATCCTCGTCCACCGCCCCCACTGTGATCACTGTCCTGGAGTTTCCGGGAATCGTCACGCTTCCGGGGGACGGACCGTTGTTTCCCGCGGCGCAGACAACCACCATCCCCTCGCTCCAGGCTTCCTCAATCAGCTTCGGCAGCCGCTCCTCCATCTTCGGCCCCGTATCCCTTGTCATTCCCACGGAGATATTGATAAGGCGGATATTATACAGCCGGCGATGCTCAATGCACCAGGAAATTCCCTTCAGAATATCTGTCAGATTTCCATTGCCCCTCCGATTCAGCACTTTCCCGACAACCAATCCACAGCCAGGAGCAATCCCGGCATACCGTCCGTCGCTCTTCCTTCCGCTTCCGGCCAGAATTCCGGCAATATGGGTCCCATGACCGTTGTCGTCATAGGGCATGCCCCGACCGGACACAAAATCCGCGAAGGCCCGAATACGGTCCCCAAAATCCTCGTGGGGCGCAATGCCGGAATCCAGAATCGCGGCTGTTACCCCCTCCCCTGTAAATCTGTTTTGCAATTCTCTATTCAAACCAATTAACGTTCTGACACGATCCATAAAAATGCCTTTTCTTCTATATTATGACAGAGACGTTCGAAGGGAAACGGCGTATCCTATGAAATAAAAAAGGACAGCGCATGCTCTCCAAAAGGCGCACATATACGCTGTCCGACAAATACGACTTTCTTTGCCGCTTATTTTACATCTTTCATGCTGAAACTGATTCTTCCCATCTTGTCCTTTCCGAGACACACAACGGTAACCTCGTCTCCCAGAGTCAGCACATCCTCCACATGGTCAATGCGCTTATTGGCTATCTTGGAAATGTGAACCATTCCCTCTTTTCCGGGAGCGAATTCGATGAAGGCTCCAAACTCCTTGATGCTGACAACTTTTCCTTTGAAAATCTGCCCTTTCTCAAAGTCCGTGGTAATGATCCTGATCATCTCCACAGCCTCGTTCATCTTGTCCATGTCTGTTCCGCAGATGGATACGCTGCCGTCGTCCTCGATATCGATCTTGACGCCGGTACGGTCAATAATCTCGTTGATGGTCTTTCCTCTCTGACCTACCACATCGCCGATCTTCATGGGATCGATGGAGATCTGGATGATCTTCGGAGCATAGGGGCTTACCTCCGGTCTCGGCTCACTGATGGCCCTGGACATACACTCGTCCATAATAAAGAAACGGGCTTCTCTCGCTCTGCTGATAGCCTCCTCCACGATTGGTCTGGTCAGTCCGTGAATCTTGATATCCATCTGGATAGCCGTGATGCCGTCCTTTGTTCCGGTTACCTTGAAATCCATATCTCCGAAGAAATCTTCCAATCCCTGAATATCTGTCAGCACCAGATAATCGTCGTCTGTTTCCCCGGTAACCAGTCCGCAGGAAATACCGGCTACCATCTTCTTGATAGGCACGCCGGCAGCCATCAGTGCCATGCAGGAAGCGCAGGTGGATGCCATGGAAGTGGATCCGTTGGACTCAAAGGTCTCAGACACTGCACGGATGGCATAGGGGAACTCCTCCACAGAGGGCAGCACCGGGATCAGCGCTCTCTCCGCCAGAGCTCCGTGGCCGATCTCACGGCGTCCCGGCCCTCTGGAGGGTTTTGTCTCTCCCACAGAGTAGGAGGGGAAATTATAGTGATGCATGTAGCGTTTTTCCGTCACATTCTCATCCAGCCCGTCCAGACGCTGCATCTCGGAGAGAGGCGCCAGCGTTACCACGTCACAGATCTGAGTCTGTCCGCGGGTAAACATCGCGGATCCGTGTACTCTCGGAATAATGTCCACCTCCGCGGCCAACGGGCGGATCTGGTCGATCCTTCTTCCATCCGGGCGCTTGTGATCCTTCAGAATCATCTTGCGCACTGTCTTTTTCTGATACTGATACACTGCCTCATCCAGGACTTCCAGCCAGTCTTCCTGCTCGGCAAAGGCTTCCTCGAATTTCTCAGTAATAGTGCGGATGTTTTCCTCCCGATCCTGCTTCTTGTCGGTAAACACTGCCTCTTCCATCTGTGACGGAGTTACAATCTCCTGCATCCGCGCAAACATCTCCTCGGGAATCGCGCAGCTCGTGTAGGAATGCTTGGGCTTTCCAACCTCAGCTACAATCTGATTGATGAAAGCGATGATGGTCTGGTTCACGTCGTGGGCCATGTAGATGGCCTCGATCATCTTGTCCTCCGGCAGTTCGTTGGCGCCGGCCTCGATCATGATTACCTTTTCGGAGGTAGAAGCCACCGTCAGTTCCAGATCGCCGTTGTCCCACTGTTCCTGAGAGGGATTGACGATAAACTCGCCGTCCACCATGCCGATCTGGGTCATGGCGCAGGGACCGTCAAAGGGGATATCCGAGATACAGGTGGAAATCGCAGCCCCCAGCATTGCCACCAGCTCCGGCCGGCAAGCAGGATCCACACTCATAACCATATTGTTCAAAGTAACGTCATTGCGGTAATCCTTCGGAAACAGAGGACGCATGGGGCGATCGATTACGCGGGCGGTAAGCACTGCGTTCTCGGAAGCCTTACCCTCTCTGCGATTAAATCCTCCCGGGATCTTTCCCACCGCGTACAGTTTCTCCTCAAACTCCACACTCAGCGGGAAGAAGTCAATCCCCTCACGGGGCTTTTCAGACGCCGTGGCTGTTGAGAGCACTGTCGTCTCGCCATACTGCATAAACGCGGCACCATTGGCCTGAGCCGCCACTCTTCCGACATCTACCCGCAGTGTTCTGCCTGCGAGATCCATTGTAAATGTCTTCATTTTCTTTCTCCTTTTACGATAAATTTTGCAGGCATCTCCGAAACTACTGAAAAAAGGAGAATTTCTTCTTCTCTTTTCAGTGGTCTCGGTCATCTGTCTGCAATCAATCGCCTCTTCGGCGATTCCTGCGCCGCCTGCGGCAGCGCAAGAAAATAGAGCGGGATAGCGAATCTACCCCACTCTCATGTTTTCCTACTTTCTGAGTCCCAGACGCTCAATCAGAGAACGATATCTCTCGATGTCTACGTTCTTCAGATAGCCGAGAAGGTTACGTCTTTTACCTACCATCTTCAGAAGTCCCCTTCTGGAATGGTGATCCTTGGGATTATCTTTCAGGTGATCTGTCAGCTCCTGAATTCTCGCTGTCAGTACAGCAACCTGAACCTCGGGAGATCCGGTATCGCCCGGCGTCCTTGCGTACTCATTGATAATTGCCTGTTTCTTCTCTTTGGAAATCATTTTTCTACCTCCTGTTTTTCATTCGCCTGTACTCAGCCAGAGGTCGGAGTATCCGTAAGACCGAATACGGGTAATTTCATACTTACCAAGTATAGCATAGGGATATCTGATTGTAAACAAAAAATTTCTTTCGTTTTCCCCTTTCGTTTTCCGCCTCGTCTCACGTCCTGTTTCCGGTGTTCTGCTCCAAATAGTCAAAGTACGCCAACGCCCGCTGCTCATCTGTCTTTACCTGGCTGCGGAGCGCCTCCACGGAGGAAAACTTCTGTTCCGGGCGCAGAAAATCGTAAAAGAACACACAGACCCGCTCTCCGTAAAGTTCCCCGGAAAAATCGAATATGTGAGTCTCAATTCCCGGAAGCCGCTCTCCCTCGATGGTCGGCTTCGTCCCCACATTGGTTACCCCGCGGTACTCCTGTCCGTCGATTCGTACCCGCGTGACATAGACTCCAAAAGGCGGAAGCAGCTTCTCAGGAGACGGAGTAATATTGATGGTGGCAAATCCCAGTCGACTGCCCATATGTTTTCCATGGACCACTGTCCCGCAGGCAAAATAGGGGTGGCCAAGAAGATGGTTGGCTTTTTTTATATTCCCTTTCTGTATCTCCTCCCGAATAAAAGTGCTGCTGATCTCCCTGCTGTCCTCACGGATCTTCTCCACCACTTCCAGTTCAAAGCCCATCTTCCCGGAAAGTCTGCGCAGAAGCGTCACATCCCCTCTCCCCCGGTATCCGAAACGGAAATCCGTGCCCACAGCCAGATATCGCATAGAAAAATTCTCTGCCAGAAGCCGGATAAATTCCTCCGGTTCCATATGGACAATCTCCTCCTCAAAGGAACACTCCGCCAGATAATCTATACCATCCTGTTCCAGCAGATATTTCTTTTCCTCCCTCGTTACCAGCGAACGGTTCTCCTGACCAAGGAGCACCACACGAGGAGACGTGTCGAAAGTAACTACAACCGAAGATAGTCCCCTCTCTCGCTGCGCCAGAATCCGATGGGCGAGAAGATCATGCCCCCTGTGAAGCCCATCGAACTTTCCCACCGTCACTGCCGTCGGGCACGCTATTTGGTTGTCTCGCAATGATGTCAGTATTTTCATATGTATATCACAAAAACATCTTCTGGGGGATGAATTTGTTCTCCTTCCACTGATAAATCCCGGCAAAGGCGCCATCGGGCAGATACATCCGCGCCGTCATCCCATCCCGGCAAAAACCCGCCGCCTCCCCTGCTTCTTCGTTTACGGGAAGAAGGCGGTCCGCCTTCAACGGATTACCATTGGCAAGAAGCTTCGCTCCCTCCGCTGTCACGGAAAAAGCCGGGACAGAGGAAAAGAGCCGATCCACCGGCAGCAAAATCCGATTCACTTCTCCCTCCTGCTCCATAGTCTGAATCTCGTCGATGGTATAGGCATCCTCCAGCCCAAAATCCGCCACCCGGGTCCTTGTCAGAGATTCCATCGTTCCTCCACAATTCAGGGTCTGTCCGATATCATGGCAAAGGGTTCGAATATAAGTTCCTCTGGAGCACCGTACCCGCATGGTAACCCGCGGCAGCTCTATCGAAAGGATCTCGATCCCATGGATCGTTACCTTCCGCGGCTTGCGCTCCACTTCAACGCCTTTGCGCGCCAGATCACAAAGTTTCTGGCCGTTGACTTTCAGCGCCGAGTACATGGGCGGAATCTGGAAAATCTCGCCAACATAGCTTCGGATTACCTCCTCTACCTGGTCCTTTGAAAGAGCAGCTTCCCGGGAGGATAATACCCTTCCAGTCATGTCCTGCGTATCCGTCTCCACTCCCAGCAACATTGTCGTCACATACTCTTTGTCCTTGTCCGTCAGAAGATCAACTACCTTTGTGGCCTTGCCGACACAGACCGGGAGAACACCTACCGCATCCGGGTCCAACGTCCCCGTGTGTCCGATTTTTCTGATTTTCAAAATTCCCCGGAGTCTGGCAACCACATCGAAGGAAGTATATCCCGCCTCCTTATATACATTGATGATTCCACTTTTGTTTGTCATATCCGCCGTCTCCCGTCCGCTCCGTCGCCCTCTCGATCATTCTCTGCCGTCGGCAGTCCCGATCTGGCCACGAATATCTTCAATGAGCTCCTCCGCCATTTTCCATGGATCCTCCCCCGCAAGAGAGCATCCGGCGGCCCGCACATGACCGCCCCCCTGATATTTTATCGCAATGGCGGCAGCATCTACGATTCTGGAAGAGCGAATACTTACCTTATATATACCATTCTCCATCGGATAGAGAAAAAGCGAAGTTTCCACATCCTTCGTGTTCTGAAGCTGGCTGACAATCCCCTCCAGATGTTTTGGAAGCGCCCCGCACTCGGCCATATCCTCAGGCGTCAGTACGGAAACAATTATCCTCAGATTTCCACAGACATAAAGACGGGCATTTAAGAGAGCCCTCCCCATAATGCGCTGCTGTACAAAGGTCTTCTGAAAAAAAACCCGATCCACAATATCGGTAAAGTCAATTCCCCGGCTCATAAGGTCTCCGGCAGCCCGCATGGTACTCTCGGAAGTGCAGGAATACTGGAATACCCCTGTATCCGTTACAAGTCCCGTGTACAGGCTCTCCGCGATCTCCTTTGTAATCCGTTCCTTCGGAAGGAGATCATAAACCAGTTCACAGGTGGAGCTGGCCTCGGGCACGACATAATTTACCTCCGCAAAAGACCGGTTGCTCACATGGTGATCGATGCAAAGCGTGGATGCGGCATTTTTAAAGAGCGGTGCCGCCCCTCCCAGACGCTGCAGATCCCCACAGTCAAGGGCAATAAAGAGATCATACCGCACATTGTCTTTGTCCGAGGCTTCACAGATATCCCTCGCGTACTCAAGAAAATAGAAAATACGGGGAATCGCCTCCAGGAAAACCCGCACCTGTTTTTCCGGAAAATAGTGACGGATATACTGACAAACCGCCAGGCAGGATCCAACGCAGTCCCCGTCCGGTTTTACATGTCCGGCAATCGCCACTGTCTGTGCCGCCGCTATCTTTTCGTCCAGATTCAGGTTCATGCATCTTCCTCCTTATCTCCGTCGTCGGAGTTCCCGGCAACCTCGTCAATCATCCTCGACATACGGACACCATACTCGATGGACTGATCCAGAATAAACGTCATCTCCGGTGTATTGCGCAGATTAACATTCTCTGCCAGCTTTCTTCGGATAAATCCCGCAGAACTTTTCAGCCCTTCCATGGTACTCTTTTGAGCCGCCTCGTCTCCAAGAACGCTGATATACGCCTTAGCGCTCTTTAAGTCCGGGGCAACTTCCACGGCCACTACACTGCACATGGGACTGATGCGGGGATCTTTAATCTCCCCCCGCAGAATATTGCTCAGTTCCCGCAGCACTTCCTCATTGATTCTGGTCATTTTGATGCTTCTTTTCTTCATATATCTCCTATCTTGGAACTTCAACCATAATGTAAGCCTCGATGGTATCCTCCTCGGCGATATCGTTGAATCCCTCAATGACAAGACCGCACTCATAGCCGGCCTTCACTTCCTTCACGTCATCCTTGAAGCGCTTCAGGGATGCCAGTTCGCCCTCAAAGAGCTGCTCGCCTTCCCGGAACAGACGCACCTTGCAGTTTCTCTGGAAGAAGCCGTCCAACACATAAGAGCCGGCGATATTGCCCACATCTGACGCCTTGAAAATCTGGCGCACCACTGCGTGGCCGATGACCTTCTCCTCGTATACGGGATCCAGCATTCCCTTCATGGCAGCCTCAACATCCTCGATGGCGTTGTAGATAACCTTGTACAGGCGCACATCCACGCCCTCCCGGTCCGCCGTAGTCTTAGCGACAGCGTCCAGACGCACATTAAATCCGATAATAATGGCATTGGACGCGGAAGCCAGGATCACATCGCTCTCGTTGATAGCACCTACACCACCGTGAATGATCTTGACCACAACTTCCTCGTTGGAAAGCTTCTCCAGAGACTGCTTTACCGCCTCCACAGAGCCCTGCACATCAGCCTTTACAATAATGTTCAGCTCCTTTACATTGCCGGACTGAATCTGTGAGAACAAATCATCCAGAGACATTTTCGCCTTCGTCTCCTCGATAAGTCGGTTCTTGCCCTCCGAAATAAAGGTCTCGGCAAAGCTCCTTGCCTCCTTCTCGGAATCCATAGCCACAAAAATCTCTCCCGCATTCGGCACGTCGGAAAGTCCGAGGATCTCCACCGGTGTGGAGGGTCCTGCCTCCTTAACGCGTCTGCCGTTGTGGTCCACCATCGCACGGACTTTGCCATGGGAACTTCCGGCTGCCACAGGATCTCCAACATGAAGCGTCCCCTTCTGTACCAGAACCGTCGCCACAGCTCCCCGTCCTTTGTCCAGCTGAGCCTCAATGACAAGGCCCCTGGCATTGCGGTTGGGATTAGCCTTCAGCTCACATATTTCCGCTGTCAGAAGAATCATCTCCAGCAGTGTATCGATACCCTCCCTTGTATGAGCGGATACCGGCACGAAAATCGTATTGCCTCCCCAATCCTCGGGTATCAGCTGATACTCGGAAAGTTCCTGCTTTACCCGCTCCACATTGGCGTTTGGCTTATCGATCTTATTGATTGCCACGATGATCTCGATTCCCGCAGCCTTTGCGTGGTTGATAGCCTCTATCGTCTGCGGCATCACACCATCATCGGCAGCCACCACCAGAATTGCGATATCTGTGGAATTCGCTCCACGCATACGCATGGCGGTAAAAGCTTCATGTCCCGGAGTGTCCAGGAAGGTAATCTTCTGTCCGTTCACATCCACCACATAGGCACCGATGTGCTGGGTAATGCCGCCTGCCTCCCGATCCGTCACATGTGTATCTCGGATCGCATCCAGCAGGGATGTCTTTCCGTGGTCTACATGGCCCATCACGCAGACTACCGGAGGTCTCGGTACCAGGCTCTCCTCAGGATCCTCGTCCTCCCGAAGCAGTTCCTCAATCACATCCACCTTCTCTTCCGGCTCACAGATACAGTTATACTCCAGGGCGATCTCCTCCGCCTGCTCATAATCGATATCGTGGTTTACCGTTACCATCACGCCCTTCATAAAAAGCTTCTTGACGATATCGGAAGCCTGAACCTTTAATTTGTCCGCCAGATCCCGGATCGTAATCTTCTCCGGCAGCGTAATGGTAAGAATCTCATTCTCATCCCTGGCCGGCTGCTTGGGCGCCGGCGCCTTGTTCTTCTTCTTACCGCCATTCTTTTCCAGATTTACATAGCGCTCCTGCTTCTTGGAGCCCAGTACATCCCTGTCATGCTTCTTTCTGCGATTGTTGTCGCGCTCCCTGCTCTCCTTGCCACGGATCTCCTCCGCCGGAACCGAAGCGCCTCCCTTCCGGTCATTCTTACGGAAATCCCGGTCCCCGCCGGGACGGGTATTTCCCTTTTTATTATCCCCGGAATTGGCGTAAACATTCTGTCCCACCGCAGGACGGCCCGGACGGCTGGTAAAGTTCCTTCCCTCTGCGGGGCGGGTTCTTCTCGCATCCCGGTTATCTGTTGTACGAGGTCTTCTGTCCTCCCGGTTGGCATAGACATTCTCTCTCCGGGGTGCCTGCTCGCTCTTTTCCTGGGGCCGTCGGTTGGCATAGACGTTCTCTCTGGGCTGCTGCGGACGACTGTTTGCCGCGCCTGCCTGAAGTTCTCTGTCCTTAGGCTGCGATTCCCTCTGCTGCTGCGGACGCTGTGCAGGCACATTCTGCCGAGGTGTCTGACGGGCGCTCTGTGTCTCCTCCTTTACCGAAAAACGGTCGCTGGGACGTTCCCCCTCCTTATGAGCCAGAGGGCGGATCAACGGGCGGCGCACCTCCTGGGAACGAACAGATCTGTCAGCCGGCCGACCGGCGCGGTTGCCTCCCGGTCTTGCTCCCCGCTCTCCCGGGCGGGCATTCCTGCGCTCTCCCTCCGGGCGGTGGGGTCGGGGCTGTCTGCTGTACTGCGCGTTGAACACCGCTGAAATATTCGGTTTCTTCTTCGGGCGCTCACGGCCATCGCCGGCAGCGGGACGCTTTTCCTTTGCTTTTCCCTCCGCAGCTGTCGATTCCTTTTTTGTCCCCGAAGAAGATGTCTCCCCCCTTGTCTCAGGCTCCGCCTTCCGGACGGTCTTTTCCTCTGCTGTCTTCTCAAGCGCCGCATTCTGCTTTCCGAATTTTTTCGTAATCATCGCAGTCTGTCCGTCATCCAGTCCGCTCTGGCTCTTTACTTCCATTCCATTCTCCGCAAGATACCCGATGATATCCTTCGACTGTATATCCAATTTTTTCGCAAGTTCATATACTCTGATCTTTGCCATTCTATATCCTCCATTATTCAGTTGTTTCCCCAACAGGCATTTTTTTCGCTATGGCCTTCGCAAAATTCTGATCCGTAACCGCCAGCGACGCCCGATATGTCTTACCGATCGCTCTTCCCAGCGCTTCCTTGCTCCCATAGACCTGAAAAGGGGTATGATAAAAGCTGCACATATTACGAAACATTTTTTTCGTATTCTCTGACGCATCGTCCGCCACAAGAACGAGGCAGGCTTTGCGGGACTTTACCGCTTTCTCGGCAGAAAATTCTCCGCTGGCCACCTTTCCGGCCTTCGCCGCCAGAGACAGCATCGACAGTGCTCTGTCATGTGACACTCGTCATCATCTCCTGTTCCAATTCCTTCAGAATTTCCTGTGAAACACGGCATTTCAGCGCTCTCTCCAGACCCTTGTTCTTCATTGCCTTTCTGCAGCACTCCACAGATCTGCACAGATACGCTCCTCTTCCGTTGGCCCGGCCGCCTGTATCCAGCACGATCTCATCCTCCGGCGTCCGAACCACACGGATCAGTTCTCCCTTCGGCTTCATCTCGCCGCAGCCGACACATCTGCGCAGAGGAATTTTTTTATTCTTCATCCCCGCTCTCCTCATCGCCGTCCCAGGCATCCTCAGATGTCTCATCTCCCGTGTATTCCGGGTCACTTTCCGCTTCGCCGTCGTACTCGCCGTCATCAAAGGATCCATCATCGCAGGCGTCTCCCTCGAACTCTTCATCGGCGTAATACTCGTCTTCCTCAAAAGTGTCCTCCGGGTATTCTTCGTCGTAATACTCGTCATCGTAATCGTCGTAATCGTTCTCATAATCGAAGAAGTCGCCGGCTTCTCTGGCCTGGGTCTCGCTCTTGATATCGATCTTATATCCGGTCAGCCGCGCAGCCAGCCGCGCGTTCTGGCCCTCCTTGCCGATAGCCAGGGACAGCTGATAATCCGGAACCACAACCTTCGCCGTCTTCTCATCTCCGTCCGCAATAACCGAAATGACCTTTGCGGGACTCAAAGCGTGCTCAATGAGGATCGCGGGATTTTCGTTCCATTCGATGATATCGATCTTCTCGCCCCGAAGCTCGCTGACCACCGCATTGACACGGGATCCATTAACTCCGACACAGGCACCTACCGCGTCCACATCCTCATCCTCGGACCAGACTGCCATCTTGGTTCTGCTCCCCGCTTCTCTGGCGATGCTCTTGATCTCCACGATACCGTCCCGCACCTCGGAAACCTCCTCTTCAAACAGCCGTTTGACCAGTTCCGGGTGAGTTCTGGAAACCAGAATCCGGGTACCCTTCGGAGCCTCCTTGACTTCCAGAACATACACCTTTACTCTGTCATTGGGATGGAGATACTCTCCCCGCACCTGTTCATTCTCTGTCAGCAGTGCGTCTGCCTTGCCCAGATTGATGCTGATATTTCTCCCTACTCTTCTCTGAACAATACCGGTAACCACATCTTTTTCCAGAGTATAATACTCATTGAAAATTGCCTTGCGCTCCTCCTCACGAATCTTTTGGAGAATCGTATTCTTTGCGCTCATGGTCGCGATCCTTCCGAAATCTTTCGACTGAATCTCAATCTGAACCACATCCCCGATCTCGTAATGCCCGTCAATATCCCTTGCCTCAGCCAGAGAAATCTGTTCCACGGGATCTGTAACTTCCTCCACTACCGTCTTGGCAGCCAGCACATGGTACTCGCAGGTTTCCGGATCGATGGAAACGGTAACATTGTCCGCCTTCCCGAAATGGTTCTTACATGCAATCAGAAGGGAACTCTCGATCGCTTCCAGCAATGTACTCTTGCTGATATTCTTCTCCCGTTCCAGAATGGTCAATGCTTCCAACAGTTCATTGTTCTTCATTTTTTCTTTATCCTCCTAAAAATGATCTATCAAAAATCGAAGGCCAGACGGATCAGGGAGATGTCGCTTCTCTGAAATGTCCGCTCCGTATCATCCTCCGCTACGACAGTAACCGTATCCTTATCATATGCTTTCAGCACCCCGGCGTATTCTTTCTGATGATCCACCGCCCTATACAGCCGGATCTCCACTTCCTCGCCGAGGCTCCGTTCAAAATCCTTATCCTTCTTCAGCGGTCTTCCCAATCCCGGAGAACTTACCTCAAAGGTATATGAATCCGGAATATAATCCTCTCTGTCCAGAATCTCATTCATCTGCCGGCTGACCGCAACGCAATCGTCAATGGTAATCCCGCCCGGCTTGTCAATATAAGCTCGGAGAAAAAATTCCTTTCCCTCTTTCACATATTCCACATCTACCAGCGTAAATCCCATGTTCTCAACAATCGGCAAAAGAAATCGTTCTGTCTTCTGTTCGTACTCTTCTCTTTTTGACAATGGTCCCGTCCTTTCCTCCGCAAACAGACGCCAACAAACAATTGAGAGTGGGCGTTTACCCACTCTCAAACAAACAATACACAACATAATAAATCTAACATACTTTCTGCGGAAAAGCAAGTATTTTACGCAGTTTCCTGTGAAACAAAAAAGAACTCCGATACAATCTATTATATCGGAGCCTTGAAGCAGTTCGTAGGGGAGTCGAACCCCTGATTCCGCCGTGAGAGGGCGGCGTCTTAACCACTTGACCAACGAACCATTTCTCTGTCATCACTACTTTGTTTCCCCGCGACAACATAGAGAATCATACACTATCTTTTTCTAATCGTCAAGTATTTTTTTTAATTTTTTTATTTTTTTTATGTCGCTTCCTTTTCCCCCTGATTCTTCAGATCGCCGTATGTACGGAAAATACGCCGCAGCATAAACACCGCGCAGACACCAAGCACCAGCTCAGCCGCAAACTGGGCATATGACAGTCCGTAAAGCGGGAACAGATAGTTCAACAGAAACAATGCCGGAATTTCCAGAACGATCTTGCGCATCAGCGCGAAAATCAATGCGTACTTGCCCATGCCCAGCGCCTGGAACACACCCACTGCAAGGAAATCCACGCACAGGAAAACCAGACCAAGACAGAACCCCCGGAGGAAAGCCGCTCCGTACGCGATAATCGCCTCATTTTCCATAAAAAGCCCGACAAACCGCTCCGCTCCCAGATAATAAGCCAGCATGACCGCCAGAAGAACAGGCACCATAACCTTTAAGGCGAACAGAATCCCCTCCTTCATCCGCTTCCGATTACCCGAAGCGAAAGTATAACTTACCAGCGGCATGATGCCCTGGGAGAATCCCATGGTAACCTGCATGGGAACTGTATACAGCTTGTAAGCGATCCCCATTGCCGCCACCGCATCCGCCCCGTAAGCAGCAGTAAAATTGTTGAGGATCGTCATGCCGGTAACATTTAAAAGATTCTGGATGGAAGCCGGAATCCCCACGCTGCAAACCTCAAAGACAATACGCTTTTTCAGATGAAACTTCCGCGGATCAATGCAGACAAAAGTACTCTTTCGCTTCACATACAGAAGGACGAAG
>CASECT010000102.1 GCA_949286525.1 uncultured Eubacteriales bacterium
AATACCGCAAGTAATATCAGCCACGATACAAGAGAAAACAGATATATCATGCCGGCAGGATATGTGAAAAGAAACACCACATTGTCATACATACTGCGCAGAAAGAAAATCAACACTCACTTTGCCGCGCAGTATACAAGAAACATCCCCTTGTAAAACAGGCTCTTTCTTCTCGTACCCGCCAGGATCAGCACAAAAACACAGGCAATCAGCGGCCAGCCCTCCAGAAGCAGCATTTTCATACAATGAACGAAGCCCAGCACCAGCTTGTCCGCAAAAGAATACATATCATATTCTCTGTACCACAGAATCACTTCCGAATCATACCGCACATAATTTCCGGGCGCAACATATTCTATCAGCATATTGCCCATGCCAAAAACCCACAGCAGGAAAAGCGGCGCGCTCCTGGTTCTTCTTTTTACGGCTGTAAACAGCCAGAGAAGCGCTGCCAGACACACAAAAACCGCCGCCGTCTGCTCCGCGTAACAGCAAAAAAATGTTCCGACTGCCGCAATGATGTATTCCCGCTTCCTTCTCTCTTTTCCGCACATCTCCGAAAAAAACGGATACAGCGCCAGGAAAAGGCCGACCGCCGGCAGCAGGTAATTAAAAGAACCGGAAATCCACAAAACCGCTCCGTCCATAGCCTTCCCCGGAATCAGCACAAACAGTCCGCAGATTGCCGCATGCAGCAAAAACAGGTCCCGTTCTTTCCACTCCCCGCAAAACAGCCTTACCATCCTCGCCACGAGAAACGGACAGACCCCAAGAAGCAGAGCATTCCAGATTCTCCAGACCCACAGGGGAAATTGAAGAAACACAATCCCCATCATCTGAAGGGGGATCCGCCCGCTCCAGCCCATGTAAAAATCCCTTACCCACTGATTTATGGAGACATCGCTCCACGCGTCCCGATACACATAGTCATCGTAATCTCTCATCCCGGCGTTCCTGTGGAGAAACAGGGCATATCCCAGATAGAGAAGGAAGGGTATATAGGGAATTAATTTTCTGATATATGTTTTACAGTCTCTTTTCATATTCCTCTTCCTGCCATACCAAAAACTCCTGTCCCTCGCGGTCGGTAAACATTGCCGCCAGCGAGACGCCTCCGTCCGCAAACTCCTCTCTTTTCACACTGGCAACAACTCCGCTGGAACCGTCGAGACTCCAGCGAAAGGAAGTCCCTTCCATATCCACATTGTAGGGATACGTCGTCAGCCTGCGGATATTGCCCTGCCGGTCCACCAGAACCATCGTCATATTCAGATATTCTCCCTCGCCATCCCCCAGAGTCCAGTTGTGATATGGATAATGGATATTTCCGTTTCTTGCAAAGGCATAGATTTCAGCATCCCCCTTGGAATTATAGCGGATCTCTTTGACGTAGAAATATGTATCTTCCGCAGACTCCAAAGTCTCCGGCTCCTCCTCCCCCGGTGCCGTCGTTCTGGTTCCATAGAAGGAAAATCCTGCGCACAGCAGAAAACAGGCTATCAGACCGGCAATCATGAGCCGTAGGGTTTTTCTGTCACTTACATCCATCTTCCTTTTCGCGAACCAGATCACAAAGGCCAGCAGTGCGCTGGACACCAGCACAAGAGCGGTCCATCGCCAGTCTCCCAGAACAAACGTCATATTCCACCCCGCCAGAAACGCCGCAGTAGGAAGCATCATTCCCAGCAGCGGATGCCAGAAATAGATATTTCCGGACAGATTCTTCCCGAGGAATGGCAGCCCCGGCACCGGACACCGGCTACAGGAGAGAGAAAAGGCTGTGACAGCCATGGCGGCCAGTGCTGTCCCCGGATACATATCACTGCCTCCCAGGCGCGACCAATCCCAGACGCTCCAGAGAAGGCCCCCCGCAGTCAGCAAAAGCAGCAGGGCTCTGATCTCTTTCCCTGCAAATATCTTTCGCAGCCGCTCCTCCTTCTCCACCTGCTGAAGAAGCATTCCAAAAGCCACAAAAGGAAGACCGGTAAAAAAGTAATTTCTGGTAAGAACCCGCCCCTCCATCTCCTCTCCAAGGAAGACAAACGTATCCGGCACCAGATTCCCGTAAATCAGAATCAGCTGCACTGCCAGAGGAATCATCAGAAAAAGACTGAGCCTTTTCCCACTGAAACGGCAGAGCAGTCCCACGATCAGAACCGCATATATGACTGCGAACAGATACCATAGATGATCAATCCAGAACATATCGTCATAGATGATCTTTCCGCTGTTGAAAAAGATCTGCTGAATCCATTCCCCGGCATTGTATTTCATCGCGGCCCATTCTTCCAGTGAAAGGCTTCCCAAAAACACCTGCATCAGAAAAGAACAGATGGTGTAAACAGCCAGAATACCTGCTGTCAGCCGGCAGAGTCTCCAGGCCTTTCCGAAAATTTTTCTCCGGCACCGCCTGGCGTCCTCCCTGTCCCTTCCGTCCGATGGAAGGGGCAGATATCTCCCTGAGATAATAAAAAAGACCGCAACCGCCACTCTGGCTGCCGTATTCAGCACATCGCCGACCAGTCCGCCAAGAGGAAAATGACTGAAAATTACCATAATCGCAGCCAATCCTTCCAGCGCATACAGGTACTGATTCTCTTTTTTACAAACTGTACTCTCCAACATTTCCTATCCCATCATCCATTTGACCGCCGCAATTCCCAGATACACGATAACCGGCGCCGGCTGCAGCCACAGCAGAATTTTTTCATATTTCTTTTCCATCGGATCGGCAGGCCGCTCTTCCTTTACCGGCCGCATCTGTTCGAACACGAAAACGCCTCCCATTACCAACATACTGACAAAAAACACCGTTTTGCCCGCAGGGAAAAAATAGGGGCGAAGGTTCTGCAGTATCTGCATATTTACCGCGCTCAATTCTGAAACCCTTCCACTGACCGATCCCAGAAGAGAGGGCAGAATAACCATGGTCTCCGCGACTGTAAAATAAAACGCCAATCCTCCGTTGACTCCCAGCATCAGGAAATAGCAGTCGCTCTTTTTCCTGTACAAAAGCCCCATGACAATCAGGAACGGCAGAATATAAATAAACCAGTGATAGGAGACACTGGCAAAAATGCCGAACAGGATCAGCAGAAGGATCGGAAAGAAATAAAAATGCCAGATCTTTACCATATCGTGCATGGCAAGATAATAGCAGGCAAAGCAGATGACCAATGCCAGAGTCCAGAAGATCAGCACTTCGTTTACCTTTACCGTAAACATGGACTCAAACATACTGGGTCCGCCAAAATACTCCTTCATCATCTGGGCCGTCCCGCGGCTGAGCGCCACATACTCCGGCATCACAAGAATGGTAACGGCCTTGTCCAGCAGAAAGGGTACCAGCAGCACGATCCCATACAGGATAACCCGGAACCTTTCCTTTGCCATCATGAGAAGAAATACCGGCAGTATAACCCACAGCACCAATGGCTTTACCAAAAAGGCCATGCCGAGCCACAGCGCCATCCGAAAGTTTCTGCCCCGCAGATACGCCCGCATGCCCAGAAGGAAAAACAGAAATCCATACACATCCACCTGCCCCTTCCCCATAAGGGCCAGCAGAGAAATGCTGCTGACCAGAAGCATGCCGCAGCCTTCCGCAACCTTCTCCCTGTCAAAGCCAAGCCTCCTCAGAATACCCCAAAATATTCTCACATCCAACGCCAGACAGACAGCCAGCAAAACCTTATACCACAGTTCATAGAAGAACAGGGACGTCTCCCAGGCTGATCCGCCGGTCAAAACATATAGAGGACTCAGCCAGAGCGCCGTGACCGCGTTTACGAACAGCGTATAGTTCGTTGGCGATCCGAAGGTAAAATTCACAAACCGAGGATAATTCCCGAACTCTCCCCTGCTAATACTCTCCAGCAGATCATACCCCCATTTTGTGATGGCCTCACAGTCGTAATTACTCAGGAAAAAAGTGCACAGGAACGCCAATACCGCTCCCACCGCCACAAGATAAAAGCCATCTGTCCGCCAAAAAGCACGTTTATCTCCTCTTGCATCCGTTCCCATTCTCTTTCCTCTCCTCGCTTATTCTGACTGTCCGTTCAATTCCATGGAAGCATCTCGGCAGATTTGCCCGTACTCATTTTCAAGACAGACCCGAAAAGATCCCTCCGCCGGAACCGTCAGGGTAACATCCGCGTATGTGCCGGGCGCAATATTTTTTGGCAGCTCGCCGGCTGTAAGTACGCCGGTTTCACGACCACCGGAAGCCTCTCTCACGTTCAGACGCAGTGTTTCATACAACGGGTTCAGCCAGCTCTGTCCCGTATTGTGCACCCTTATCGTATATGTCGCATAATCATCCTCGGCCGCCTCGGAAAGAAGCTCCAGAGAAACTTTCGATTTTACATCTTCGATATCTCTGCAAAAATACCACATGGGCGTCTCATATTCGTTATAAACCATCTCCAGATACCCATTTGCGTGAAGACCATTCAGCAGAGGCCCGGCAAAATAATCCAAATCCCAGGTATCGCCCATGACGAGATAGCATTTCCCAGCCGCTGTAATCGCGGCGATATCCCCGTCATACTCACCCTCATAGCTGTCCGCAAACCGGTACTCCACCGATCCCATGATCACAGGATTGTCCGTCTCTTCCAGAGTCTGCCGGTTATAGTGATTGTAGTACTCAAAGATCACCCTCTGGGGCGCAAATACATAGACGCTCTCATCCTCTTTTATCACATCCTGAAGATGAAGGTATTCCCGTTTTACCTCATACCTGGGCCAGAACACGTTCTCCTCCTGCCAGTAATAGCGAATGCCCGCATTCAAAACACAGCAGCCCAGAAGCACCGTGCCAATCACAAAGGTGGAAAAATGCCATTTCCGG
>CASECT010000103.1 GCA_949286525.1 uncultured Eubacteriales bacterium
ACGGTATGACCTTCAAAGAACCGGAGGACGCCACGAAGGGACACTGGAAAAGAGGAGTGAAATAATGGTACATTTGTTTGTCTCAATTTCCCGCTTCACACTGATTATCATGTTCGCCATCTATACATACGACTGTTTCGCAGCGTTGAAGCGGAAGATGTCGGAAAAGCGTCAGAACAGGATCTACCACCGACAGAACGGGATTCTCTATCTGATGCTTTTAAACGCCAACGCTGTGCTCTTTGCCGTGACCATGGATTTCCGGATTCTGGCTCTGCTGGGGGCGGAGATGGTATTCTTCGCGGTCACGCTGGCCATTTACCGCCATTTCTATCGGAATGCTTCCCGTTCCCTGGTAAATAATATGTGTATGCTGTTGGCCATCGGATTTGTCATTCTGGCCAGGCTCAATTTTGAACAGGCGATCCGGCAGTTTCTTATCGCTGTTGCCGCGATGGTTATTACCTGCTTCATTCCGGTGCTGGTGGCAAAGCTGAAGTTTTTCAACAAGCTGGCCTGGCTCTATGCTCTGGCGGGATTGGCAGGCCTGGCGGTGGTGGCCGTGGCGGGAAGTACCGATTATGGCGCTAAGCTCAATCTGGATCTTGGTCCGGTTTCCATTCAGCCTTCGGAGTTTATCAAGATCATTTTCGTTTTTTTCTGTAGTGCCATGCTGGTAAAATCCACGGAGTTTGTCCATGTGGTTAAAACCACGATCATCGCGGCGCTCCATGTGCTGATCCTTGTAATTTCCCGGGATCTGGGCGGAGCGCTCATCTTCCTGATTACGTATCTTGCCATTCTCTATGTGGCTACAAGGCAGCCTGGCTATCTTGTGCTGGGACTGGCAAGCGCCGCGGTGGCCTCGGTGGCGGCTTACTTCCTGTTTTCCCATGTGCGGACCCGTGTGATTGCCTGGCAGGATCCCCTGAGCGTGATTGACAACGAGGGATATCAGATCAGCCAGTCGCTGTTTGCCATAGGAACCGGAGGTTGGTTCGGTTCCGGACTTTATCAGGGAATGCCCCAGAAGATTCCAGTGGTCGCGAAGGATTTTGTATTCGCGGCGATTTCCGAGGAGATGGGCGGTTTCTTCGCGCTCTGTCTGATTTTTGTCTGTATCAGCTGCCTGTTGATGTTTTTCAATATTGCCATGCAGATGAAGGATCTGTTTTATAAGCTGGTGGCCCTGGGGCTGGCGACACTGTACGGCACCCAGGTGTTCCTCACGCTGGGAGGGGTGACAAAGTTTATTCCCTCCACAGGTGTGACGCTGCCGTTGGTCAGCTACGGCGGAAGCTCCCTTCTGGCGTCGATGGTTCTTTTTGCCATTATTCAGGGATTGTATGTACTGCATGTAAATGAAGGAGAACTCTATGAAGACAACAAAAAGAAACAAAAAAGATTTAATTGATATCGATATCATAGATCTCAACGGTTCCTCGAAGGATGGCGGTAAGAAAAAGAGCGCGAGGAAGAAGACCTCATCAGCAAAGAAAACCGCCGCGGGAAAAAACGCGGCCTTCGGGACAAAAGCTACGGGCAGGAAAACTTCCGCAGGCAAAAGTGCGAAAGGCCGCCAGGGCAACTATGGCGCGTCGGCTTCCGGGGGAGAGTCCGCAGCGCCGGCGCGCAGAAAGGGCAACCGGGAATTCGCGGTTATTACTTATTTTTTCCTGGCGCTGTTTATCTGTCTTTCCGGATATTTCGTCTATTTCCTTCAATTCAGGAGTGAGGATTTTATCAATAATCCCTACAATGCCAGACTGGCAACTCTCTCGGAGACGGTCATCCGCGGACGGATTCTCTCCGCCGACGGACAGGTGCTGGCCAGGACGGATGTGGCGGAGGACGGCACCGAAACGAGAGTTTACCCCTATGGTTCCATGTTCGCCCATGCGGTGGGATACAATGTGAACGGCATGGCGGGGGCGGAACTGGACGGCAATTTCAATCTGCTGCGGTCCAACGCCTTTATCCTGGAACGACTGGTAAATGAGATTACCGGACAGAAGAATCAGGGCGATGATCTTGTGACAACCTTAAACTACAGTCTCCAGGAGACGGCTTATGACGGCATGGGAAGTTATGACGGAGCGGTGGTGGCGCTGGAACCCTCCACCGGGAAGATCCTCGCCATGGTATCGAAGCCGGACTTCAATCCCAATTCCATCGCAGAAGATTGGAACAGCCTGATCTCCGGGGATTCCAGCGAGCTGGTCAACCGTGCCACCCAGGGATTATACCCGCCGGGATCTACCTTCAAGATCGTTACGGCTCTGGCCTATATGCGGGAACATCCCGACTACGCCAACTATACATTCAACTGTACCGGCACATACAATGCCGGCGGATACACGATCCACTGTACCGGGAACGAGGCCCACGGACAGCAGACATTCCTGGAGGCATTCGCCAATTCCTGCAACTGCGCTTTCTCCGATCTGGGGCTGTCCCTGGATGTATCGGAGTACGGAGATGTGGCGGAGGATCTGCTGTTCAATCACAGCCTGCCCACAAGTCTGAGCAATGTGAATGCCAGCAGTTTTGCCCTCACGGAGCAGACCTCCCCGGCAGAGATCATGCAGACTTCCATCGGTCAGGGAACTACGCTGACGACGCCGATGCACATGGCTATGATCGTGTCCGCCATCGCCAACGGCGGAGAGCTGATGGAGCCTTACATCATCGATCACTCCATGAACAATCAGCAGCAGCTGGTGAGACAGTATGAGCCTCAGTCTTACGGAAATATCCTCTCAGCCAGCGAGACGTCGGCCCTTCAGGAACTGATGCGGGCAGTGGTAACGGAGGGAACCGGTACTGCGCTTCAGTCCGACCGCTATACGGTCTACGGAAAGACGGGAACCGCCGAGTACAACTCCGATAAGGACGACACCCATTCCTGGTTTGTGGGTTACGCCGTGGACGCCTCCGGAAAGGAGATCGCGGTGGCCGTCATTATGGAAGGGGCCGGCTACGGAAGCCGTCATGCGGCGCCGCTGGCAAAGAAGATGTTTGACGTTTATTTTCAGTAGAGAGGCTTTCCTCCCTTGCATGAGATTTTAAAATAAGCTATACTAAAGATCAGAGTTACACCGCATCAGGAGGAAATTGCTATGATCGAGGCAATAAGTTGTGGCGGTGTGGTAATATTTCGCGGAAAAATTCTTGTGCTGTATAAAAATTTCAAGAATCGGTATGAGGGATGGGTTCTTCCTAAGGGAACAGTGGAACCCGGAGAAAAGTATCAGCAGACGGCTCTGCGCGAGGTAAAGGAAGAGACCGGGGCCAGAGCGAGTATCGTAAAGTTTATCGGCAAAAGCCAGTATCGCTTTTCGGTTCCGGAGGGCGAGGTAAACAAACAGGTGTACTGGTATCTCATGAGGGGTGAAAGTTACTATAGCAAACCACAACGGGAAGAGTATTTTGTGGATTCCGGATTCTATAAGTATCACGAAGCGTATCATTTATTGCGCTTTCCCAATGAGAAGCAGATTCTGGAAAAAGCCTATGAGGAGTATCAGGATCTGCGCAAATGTAATTTGTGGGGCAGCCATAAATATTTCTGAGACTGTGCCACAGTGATGGATTTGAGGTATTTGTATGCAGGTCTGGGACAAACTTTATATAAGCAGCAATATATCGCAGGACAGACATCAGGCAATCGTGCGCATCGCGTCGGGGAGATGCCCCGGGACCTGGTTTGTGATTGCTATCAGTGAAATGAAGGATGGCGAGCTGGAGATTCTTCCGGCAAAGCTGATCAAAGCGTCCTGGTTTGACAGGGAGGATCTTGCGGTGGTAGGAGTAGCGAAAGGCTACTATCATGCAGTTGCGCTGATCCGCGCGATGGTGGAGGATGTGCAGAAAGCCACCGGAAATTACCACCTGAAGGAATATTTTCAGGCGGGAATGGAGAATCATACAGAATAGGAGAGCGTAAATTTGGCTGTTTTGCTGGCAATATTAAAAGTGCTTGGAATTATATTGGCCGTCTTGGTGGGGATCGTTTTACTGACAGCGCTCTATCTGCTTTTTTTTCCTGTGCATGTGAAGATCTTCGCCGCCTGTGACCCATCCCCGGATCTTCGGATCCGGATTCTGGGATTTCTCCATTTCTTTCAGATCCGGGCGTCCTACCGGGAGGGAAAGACGGATTGGAGCGCGGCAGCGTTCTGGGGGAAATGGATCCTGGCTCCGAAAAACGCTGGCGTAGAAGGGCCGGGCGCGACGGGAGACGGTGCCGGAGAGAATGTACGCCGCAAGGAGCCACAGGCATCCCGGGCTTCAACCGGGGAGGCGCAGATTTCCCGGGACCCCCCAACGTCGGAGGAACCCTGTGCACCACAGGAGACGTCGATTTCTGAAATATCCCGGGAGATGCAGGAGCCAGGAATTCCCGGGAACAGGAAACCAACCGGCAACCCCGGAAAGTCTCAGGAACGGAAGCGGACCGGACAGAGAAATGCCGGAAAAAAACGGACAGGAAGAAAAAAAACTTCTGCTGCTGACCGGCTGAGGAATCTGAGGAGCGGCTTGCCGGATGCGTCCCAGCGCAGAGCGATCTCCTTTCTGATCCGGGAGGGGCTGGCTTATCTGAAAAAGATCTGTCCACGCCTGACGAAGGCGGACGCTGACTACTCCCTGGGAGATCCGGCCTGGACTGGAGAGCTGACGGGGATCATAAGTCTCTGGCCGGGGGTTTACGGAAAAAACATTCACTTTCGCCCGGACTTTGAGAGCGATGGGATTTATTTTCGCGGATATGTGCAGTTGGAGAGCGAGATCTATTTCTGGCAGCTGGCTCTTCTGCTGTTGAAAATATATCGGAATGAGGACTGTAGAAGATTATTTGATCTGTAAAACGGAGGTTGGAAATGGAAAAGAACAATGAAATCTTTAACGAGACGGTGGGGTCGCTGTTTAAGGGAATGGACAGCTTCCTCTCCACAAAGACAGTGGTTGGGGAGGCCATCCATATCGGGGATACGATCATTCTTCCCCTGGTGGACGTTACTTTCGGCGTTGCGGCGGGGGCTTTCCGCAGTACGGATTCCAGAAAAAACAACAGCGGCGGAGGCATGGGCGGGAAGATGCGTCCCAGCGCTGTCCTGATTATCCATAACGGTACCACCCGCATGATCAGTGTTGATAATAATCGCGGTATTGAGAAGATTCTCGATATGATTCCTGATTTTGTGGATAAGTTCGCAGCGGGTATGAATGGAAAGAGCCAGGATGAGGAAGCTCGCGAAAAGGCTGCCCAGGAGATGGAGGACATGATCGACGATGCGGTAAATCCGCAGTAGTGAATGGAAGAGAAAACGCATATACTGAAGATAAGTCAGTATATGCGTTTTATTATGTCCTATGAAAAAAGTTTTGGGATTCGCTTTGTTTTGCATAGCTGTTGGGATTCTTCTGATGGTCCTGATCAACAATGAGGTGGCCGGTTTTTTTCTTGCCGTTGGCCTGATGTTTGTGGGATATCAGCTTTTCTGCTGCAGAGACGGGAAAAAGTAGTATATGAAACAAAAAAGACTGTCCAAAGACAGTCCTTCTTTTCCTTTTCAGATTTTCAGTTTCTGTTTTACTAGATTCTCTCAACTTTTCCGGAACGCAGGCAGGAAGTACAAACATATAACTTCTTGGGTGTACCGTTTACGCTGCATTTTACAGATTTAATATTGGATTTCCACATTCTGTTGGATCTTCTATGAGAATGGCTGACATTATTTCCGAAATGAGCTCCTTTTCCACAAACTGCACATTTTGCCATGATAACACCTCCTTGGAATGATACTCGTTAATCTCTGTCGCAATCGCAACATGCACATTATATCAGAGGGATAGAAAAAAAGCAACCGCTTTTTTCGATAAAATCCGAGAAAATGGTAACAGAAAATGAGGGACAAACGGGGACTTGGAGAAAGGCCTGGAAAAATTCACGTTGTAATTTTTCGGAAATAGTTTATAATAATACCATGCTATGCCATCGAGAAGGAAGAATGGAGGTTTCGTATGCAAGGAAAAATAGAGACAGAGTTCGGAAAAATTCTGATTGATACGGATGTAATTGCAACCTATGCTGGTTCTGTGGCGGTGGAATGTTTCGGTATTGTGGGAATGGCTGCCGTTAATATGAAAGACGGGCTGGTTAAGCTCCTGAAGAAGGATTACCTGAATCACGGGATTTCAGTTCTGGTGGACGAGGAAAACGGGATTTCCCTGGATTTCCATGTGATCATTGCCTACGGCGTCAGCGTACAGACAGTCGCGGCCAATTTGATGGAGACCGTTAAGTACAAAGTGGAAGAACTGACTGGAATGACGGTCAAAAAAATGAATATTTACGTTGAAGGCGTAAGAGTGATTGACTAAGGAGGATAGGACAGGTGGAAATCAATACGATTGATGCGTCTCAATTATCAAAGATGTTTCTTGCCGGAGCCAAAAATCTGGAGGCAAAGAAGGAATGGATCAATGAGTTGAATGTTTTCCCTGTTCCGGATGGAGACACCGGAACTAATATGACAATGACGATCATGTCGGCAGCCAGGGAAGTCGGCGCTTTGGAGCAGATAAATATGCGCGCTCTTTGCAAGGCTATTTCTTCCGGATCTCTGCGTGGAGCGAGAGGTAATTCCGGCGTTATTCTCTCTCAGCTTTTCCGAGGTTTTACCAAAGGGATCGGTAATGCGGAAGAGATTGATGTGGATATTCTCTGCGATGCGATGCAGAGGGCGGTGGAAACTGCCTATAAGGCTGTTATGAAGCCAAAGGAAGGAACGATCCTGACGGTGGCCAGGGGCGCGGCGGATCGCGCGCTGGAACTTGCGGATACCACCGACGATCTGGTCTACTTTATCGGAGAGGTCATTGCGGAGGCGGAAGAGGTTCTTGCCCGGACACCGGAGATGCTTCCGGTACTGAAACAGGCCGGTGTTGTGGATTCCGGCGGACAGGGATTGGTAGAAGTTTTAAAGGGCGCCTATGACGCGCTTCTCGGCAAAGAGATCGACTACACGATGGAAGACGCCGGAACAGGCCGTGAGTTTGTGAAGATTTCCCGGGAGGCGGAACAGGACATCAAGTTCGGTTACTGCACTGAGTTTATCATCGTGCTGAACAATCCGCTGGATGAGAAGGAAGAGACGAGTTATAAGGCATACCTGGAGTCTATTGGAGATTCGATTGTGGTGGTAGCGGACGATGAGATCGTAAAGACTCACGTACATACCAACGATCCGGGTCTCGCTATTCAGAAAGCGCTGACTTACGGTTCGCTGAGTAAGATCAAGATTGACAATATGCGTGAGGAACATCAGGAGAAACTTATCAAGGATGCTGAGAAGCAGGCGGCTTCCCAGAAGGCCCGGGAGGCAGAGCGGAAGAAGGACGAGGGGCCGAAAAAAGATATGGGCTTTGTCGTGGTTTCCATCGGCGACGGTCTGAATCAGATTTTCCGTGATCTGGGAGCGGATGCGCTGATTGAGGGAGGACAGACCATGAACCCCAGCACAGAGGATGTGCTGAAGGCCGTCCGCAGCGTCAACGCGGATACGGTTTTTGTTCTTCCGAATAACAAGAACATTGTACTGGCAGCAAACCAGGCTGCGTCCCTGACAGAGGATAAGCGTGTGATTGTGCTGCCCACCAAGACCATTCCCCAGGGAATTACCGCGCTGATCAACTATATCCCGGAGCAGACCCCGGAGGAGAACGAGTCCCGGATGCTGCAGGAGATTGCCAATGTAAAGACCGGTCAGGTTACCTATGCGGTCCGTGATACTGTGGTAGATGATAAGGACATTAAAGAGGGTGACTATATGGGAATCGGCGACAGCGGCATTCTTTCTGTTAATCAGGATATGAAACAGTGTTTCGCGGAGATGGTGGATCAGATGGTGGATGAGGATTCTGCTATTGTCAGCATCTTCTACGGAGCGGATGTTGCCGAGGCAGAGGCTCAGGAAATTTCTGGCGCTGTGGAGGAGAAATACCCGGATCTTGAGGTGGAACTTCAGGCGGGTGGACAGCCGGTATACTATTATGTAGTGTCGGTGGAATAAATAAAGGAAAAGAAGGATGAAACTGGAAACTTCGATACAGGAGATCAAGGGCATCGGAGAGAAAACAAAACAGTTGTTTGCAAAGATAGGAGTATACACCGTAGGTGATATACTCCTTCATTTTCCGCGTACATATCAACAGTTTCCCGAACCGCTGTCTGCCGAAGAGGCGCAGCCGGAGGATGGCGCATGCGCTGTTCGCGGTATGCTCCGTCAGGCGCCCCTGGTACGAAGAGGAAAGCGGATGGAGATCACGGTGGCCGCCGCCTACCGCCGGGAGGCGGAGCCGGTGGAACTGATCTGGTATCGGATGCCTTATCTCAGAAGTCAGCTGAAGCCAGGTGTTTCCTACATTTTTTACGGAAAACTGCTGACGGAGAAGGGAAAAAAGAAGATGGAGCAGTGCGCTGTCTACGATGAAACACAGTATGCGGCTCTTCGGGCGTCCCTGCAGCCGATCTACGGGCTGACGAAGGGACTGACCAATCAGATGGTAAAGAAGACGGTCAGCCAGGCGCTGGATGCGGTAAAATTTCCGGAGGATACGCTCCCGGCCTTTGTGGTGGAGAGGGAACATTTTCCCGAGGAGAATGGGACCTATCGGGAGATTCATTTTCCGGAATCTTTTGACCGCCTGCTGGAGGCAAGAAATCGTCTTGTCTACGAGGAATTCTTCTATTTTCTTTTGGGTTCTCATCTCCAGCGCCAAAATCAGAGCGCGGTAAAGAACAGCTGGGTGTTTCCTCCGGTGGCAGAGGATGATCTGGTGGGGCGGACGGCGGCGGCGCTGCCCTATGAGCTAACGGCGGGACAGCGGGAGAGCCTGGACAGTCTGCGGCGGGATCTGCGGGGGGAATGTGTTTCTCAGCGGCTGATTCAGGGGGATGTGGGATCCGGGAAGACTGTGGTGGCCTTCCTTGCCATGCTGGACGCGGTCAGCCAGGGATATCAGGCGGCGATCATGGCGCCAACAGAGGTTCTGGCCAGACAGCATGCCCAGACTTTCGGGCAGATGCTGAAGGATTATGAACTTCCCTATGAGGTAGTGTGTCTTGTGGGATCCATGACGGCGAAGGAAAAACGCACGGCCAGAGAAAGAATCGCCGGCGAGGACGCGCTGTTTGTGGTGGGGACCCACGCCCTGATTCAGGATGCCGTTGATTTCCGGCGGCTTGCCCTGGTCATAACTGACGAACAGCATCGGTTTGGCGTTCGCCAGAGAGAGACGTTGACAAAAAAGGGAGCGGCTTGCCCCCACACAGCAGTGATGAGCGCCACGCCGATTCCCCGGACACTGGCGATGATCCTCTACAGCAATATGAAAATTTCCATGATCCGGGAATTACCAGCCAATCGTCTTCCTATCAAGACCTGTGCTGTCAAGACGGAGAAACGGCCAACGGCCTGCCGATTCATAGAGCGGGAAATCGGATTGGGACACCAGGCCTATGTGATTTGCCCACTGGTGGAGGCAAGTGAGAAGACTGAAGCGGAAAATGTGCTGGAATATGGGAAAAAATTGAGAGATTTCTATGGCGGAAGGATTTCCGTTGGGATCCTCCACGGGAAGATGAAGCCGGCGGAGAAAAACCAGATAATGGAAGCCTTCGCAGCCGGAGAGATTCAGATTCTCGTATCCACCACAGTGGTGGAGGTGGGGATCAATGTGCCAAACGCCACTGTTATCCTGATCGAGAATGCCAACCGGTTCGGGCTGGCGGCGCTGCATCAGCTCCGGGGACGGGTTGGCCGCGGGCAGGATCAGTCCTACTGTATTCTTATGGACAGTTCCGGAGGGGAAAAAATCGCGAAAAGACTCGAGATTCTCAACCAGTCCAACGACGGTTTCTATATTGCGGAGCAGGATTTGAAACTTCGGGGACCGGGAGATCTCTTTGGGGTCCGCCAGAGTGGAGATTTTAATTTTCGCATTGCCGACATTATACAGGATGCCGGGTGGCTGCAGAAGGCGGCATCGGATGTGGATAAGCTTCTGGCGGAGGATCCTGATCTTAAAGAACATATGAATTTGAAGAGGTATGCCGGGATATTTATGGAGCGAAACACTTATGTACTGTAAGAGACCCGCCATATCTGCTGTCCATTTGCGGCATGAGCTTTCTTCCGAGGGAGCGTCCCTGTGGATCTTTTTGGCTTCACAGGAACGCCGTTTCCTGCGAACCCCCAAAAGGCATCCCATGGCCGGTTTCCGACCAAAGGATGCCTTCTGTTTTTGCTTTACTTATTTGCCATCTGTTTTTCCTGAGCCTCGATCATACGCTTTACCATATATCCGCCCACGGAACCGTTCTGTCTGGAAGTCAGATCGCCGTTGTAACCTTCCTTCAGAGGTACGCCCAGCTCGCTGGCAACCTCATACTTGAATCGATCCAGCGCGCCCTTTGCCTCCGGCACAGCTGCGCGGTTGTTCTTTTTGCCTGCCATATCTCAGTTCCTCCCTTTCTTTTTTACTTCCCCTTGGGGATCTTTCCCGCTTGGAATTTTTAACCGGGAACTTTCCCGCATATGCAATCATCCGATGATTACAGAGATAGTATATGTGATGGAAAAGGATTTAGTCTGGCATGTTTTGTTATTTTGGACGTTACTCTGCCGGATGTACGCCGGACAGCGACGGCCGGATCGTCATAGAGTAGTTGGTGTGGTAAATGACAAATCCCGGCACGGCGCTGTTAGGTTTTTTTACATTTTTTTTCTGAAGGTAATCCACGTCAACCTTTTCACTGTCCCTGCCATTAGAATAATAGGCTGCCACAGCCGCCGCGGTCTCGTAGGTGTCGTCGGGAAGTTCCTGATTTTCTGAGCGGACGATGACGTGAGAGCCCGGAATGCCTTTGGCATGGAACCACCAGTCGTTGCCGGAGGCGAAACGGAAGGTCAGTTCATCGTTCTGATAGTTGTTTTTACCCACATATATATGAAAGCCGTGGGCGTCCACATAGTGCAGCGGACGGCTTTTTTTCTGCATTTTATTCTTTTTGCGTTCACCCTTTGCCTTCAGATATCCGTAGGCTGCAAGCTCATCCCGGATGATATCCAGATCCTCTTCGGATTCCGCGAAATTCAGGGAACTCTCGATGGACTGGAGATGGGCCAGAGATTCCTTTGTCTCCCGTATCTGTGTCTGAAGCGCCTCGTCGGTCCGTTTGAGCTTGCTGTAACGGTCAAAATATTTTTTTGCGTTATCCATGGCACTTAAAGTGTCGTCCAGAGGGATGGTAATCTCGCTGCCGTCATAGTAGTTGGTAACCTGAGCGTTTTTGGCTCCGGCGGGAATCTGATAGCCGTAGGTGTGGAGCAGCTCTCCATATAGACGGTACTTTTCCCGCTTTGCGGTGTCCTCCTGCTGGCGCAGCTGAAGCTGCAGCTTCTTGGAGGTGCGCTCCAGAAGCGTCGAAAGATGCCGGCGCAGATCGGAGGATTTCTGGTGCATGACCGTGTGGCGGTTCTTTTTCGCGTAGAAGCGCTCCAGGGCCTCGGACATGGAAGCGCAGGTCTCCCGGGTCTTGTCCGCGTACATACGGATGGGGAAGGGTGCGAACTCCAGCGGGATATCCTGATCGTACAGGATGACGGGCTGATAGTCGTCGCTTTTCAGCTGCCCCATAAGACCGTCAAAGACATTGTACAGCCGCGAAAGATCCTCCCGGGAAAGAGCCGCGGTGGACTGGTCCCCGTCGATGCCTGCCCGGTAGCAGATCTCCTGGGCCATGAGGGGGCTGATACCGGTATAGCTCTGGTAAATGGCCCGGTAGACAGGCGCGGGGCAGGAGCTGATGTGGGCGAGGAAGGCCTTCTCCGTAGCCGCCAGAGGGTTTTCTTTGCCCTCTTGGGTTGGAATGAAATAGGTCCTGCCGGGAAGTACTTCCCGCACGGAACTCATCTGGGCGGAAATGTGTTTGATGCTGTCTATAATGATATTGTTTTCATCGCAGAAAATGATGTTGCTGTGCTTGCCCATCAGCTCCACATACAGATATTTTATACCGGGATCGCCCATTTCATTTAAATGTTCGATGGAAAAACACAAAATCCGTTCCAGGCCCGGCTGGGTCACGGAGAGAATTTTTCCGTTTCCGATATATTTGCGCAATACCATGCAGAAATTCGGTGCGGTCAGCGGGCTTGGTTTGCTCTCCGAAGTGAAGCAGGCGAAGGGAAGGGACGCGTTCGCGGACAGCAGCAGACGTCTGGTCTGTCTGGGAATTTTGAAGGTAAAAAGCAGCTCCTCCTTTTCCGGCTGCGCGATTTTTCCGATTCTCTGATTCTGCAGGCTGCTGTGAAGCTCGTGAGCGAGACAGTGCAGTGTGATGCCATCCAGTGCCATATATATCTACCTCCCGTGTGCTCTGATAACTGTCCGGCGCGTCCTTTTCTGCCGGGACCGCGGCCGGATATCTTCCAGTATAGCTCAAACCAGAAAAAATGAAAACCTTCCGCCAGATTTAATTTGACGAAATTTTATAAAATCACTATAATATACTTATCTATGCATAAACGGAGGCATCCTTATGATAAAAAGCATGACCGGCTACGGCAGGGGAACCAGGGAGGACGGCACAAGAAAGATAACAGTGGAGATCAAATCGGTCAACCACCGGTACCTGGATTTGAACATGAAACTGCCGCGGAAATGCAATCCTCTGGAGACGCAGCTGCGGAAGTATCTGACGTCTTTTATTGGCAGGGGGAAGGTGGATGTCTACATTTCCATGGAGGAATCCGCGGATGCTTCCTGCCGGGTGGTATGTAATGACAGCCTGGCGGCCATGTATCTGGAGCAGATGCGGCAGATGTCAGAGCAGTTCCATCTGGAGGATGATGTTACCGTCTCACAGCTCTGCGCCTATCCCGATATCCTTACGGTGGAGGAGCCGGAGGAGGATGCCGGAGATCTGCTTCCTTTGGTTATGGATGCCATTGACGCGGCAATAGAAAACTTTCTGCTCAACCGGGGAATGGAGGGAGAACGTCTCTGCAGCGATCTTCTGGAGAAGCTGGAGGCCATCGGGGAGGATGTTGCCGTTCTCAAAAAACGGTCGCCGCAGATTCTGGAGGAATACCGTGCCCGCCTGACTCAGAAAGTAGAAGAGCTTTTGGAAGATACTTCCCTGGACGAGGGCAGGATAGCAGCTGAGGTAGTTATCTATGCAGATAAGATTTGCATCGACGAGGAGATTGTCCGTCTGGAAAGCCATGTGGAGGAGATGCGCCGTGCTCTTAGTATGGGCGGAGAAATCGGACGGAAGCTGGATTTTATCGCTCAGGAAATGAACCGGGAGGCCAACACAGTGCTCTCCAAGTCCACGGATGTAACCATCGCCAATGTGGGGATTTCTCTGAAGACACTCATTGAAAAAGTGCGGGAACAGGTACAGAATATTGAATAGGCAGGCGGGCAGGAAGGAATATGTTTTTTGTAAATATCGGGTTTGGTAACATTATACACGCTGATAAGATCATCGCCATGATCACGCCGGACTCCGCGCCGGCAAAGCGTATGGTACAGAGAGCAAAAGAGGAAGGAAATATCGTGGACGCGACCCAGGGCAGAAAAACCAAGGCAGTCATTATAACGGATGGACCGCTGGTACTGTCGGCCCTTTTGCCGGAAACCATCGCGAACCGTACAAGATACGCCGCGGGGAAGGAGGAGATTGTAAATGAAGCATGAGAATGGTCTGATTATTGTTCTTTCGGGATTTTCCGGAGCGGGAAAGGGCACAATCATGAAGCATCTTCTCGCGTCGTATCCCGGGGAGTATTGTCTTTCTATTTCCGCAACCACGCGGCAGATGCGTGACGGCGAACAGGAGGGCAGAGAGTACTTTTTCAAGTCAAGGGAGGAATTTGACGCTATGATTGCCAGCCGGGAATTGTTGGAATATGCTACCTTCAATGGCAATTCCTACGGAACACCCCGGGATTATGTGGAAAAGCTGGTGGCCGAGGGGAAAGATGTGATCCTTGAGATTGAGATCCAGGGAGCGCTTCAGGTAAGGGAACTCTATCCGGATGCCCTTCTGCTCTTTGTGATGCCGCCTTCTGCGGATGAACTGAAAGAGCGGCTTGTGGGCAGGGGAACGGAGTCTCCGGAGGTCATCGCCCAGAGACTGGCGATTTCTGCCAGAGAGTCTCAGTTCATGCCGCAATATGATTATCTTGTGGTAAACGACATTCTCGACGAGAGTGTAAAGCAGGTACATGAGATCATCCAGAGCGAGCATTATCGCGTGGAGAGAAATCATTTGACCATAAAAAAAATGCAGGAAGATTTAAAGAAGTTTGAAAGGAGTATGTAACATGATACACCCGTCCTATGTGGAATTGATGAAAGTGGTAAATGACAACGTGGAGATTGGAGAGGAGCCGGTGGTAAACAGCCGCTACAGCATTGTGTGCGCTACTGCGAAGAGAGCCCGTCAGATCATTGACGGTTCGGAGCCAATGGTGCCCTATTCCGCTTCGGAGAAGCCCTTGTCCATCGCAGTGGATGAGCTGTATCAGGGGAAACTGAAGATCCTGACCGAGGAGGAAGCCCGGGAGATGGAGGCTCAGGCTCAGGAACAGGCGACCGCGCAGGAGCAGACGGAGGATTCGGCTGAAGAGTCGGAGGAAGTATAGGGGAAATACAGATGAAAATTCTTTTTGTATCCCTGGGATGTGATAAAAATCTTGTGGACTCTGAGCATATGCTGGCCATGCTGCAGCGGGAGGGCTTCGAGCTGACCGACGATGAGACGGAGGCGGACGCCATTGTGGTAAATACCTGCTGTTTCATCCATGACGCGATGGAGGAGAGCATTCAGACATTGATTGATCTGGGACGGTACAAAGGGGAGGGGTCTCTGAAAGCTCTGGTGGCGGTGGGCTGTCTCGCCCAACGCTACGAGGAGGAGATCCGCCGGGAAATCCCGGAGGTGGATGCCGTTGTGGGCACCAACGCCTACGATGAAATCGTCCCGGTACTTCGCCGTACCCTGGAGGGAGAGCGGCCGACAGTTATTCGACCTCTGAAAGGTCTCTGTGATGACCGCGCGGGACGTGTCCTGACCACCGGCGGTCATTACGCCTACCTGAAGATCGCCGAGGGATGCGATAAGCGATGTACGTATTGTGTGATTCCTCAGATTCGTGGCGATTATCGCAGTGTTCCCATGGAACAGCTTCTTGCGGAGGCGTCCGATCTGGTGGATCAGGGCGTGCGGGAACTGATTCTCGTGGCTCAGGAGACGACCGTTTACGGTCAGGATCTCTACGGGAAAAAGGCACTGCCGGAATTGCTTACTCGTCTCGGTAAATTGGAGGGGCTTCGATGGATTCGGCTGTTGTACTGCTATCCGGAGGAGATTACCGAGGAGTTGATGGGTGTGATGGCATCCAATCCGAAGGTTTGTCATTATATCGATATGCCGATTCAGCACTGCAGCGACGATATTTTGCGCCGGATGGGCCGCAGAACCAGCCGGCACGATATCGAGGAGATCATTTCAGCTCTCCGGCGGAGGATGCCGGATATCGCCATCCGCACCACACTGATCTGCGGGTTTCCGGGAGAAAATCAGGTGCAGCACGAGGAACTTCTTGATTTTATCGAGCAGATGCAGTTTGACCGGCTGGGGGCTTTCCCTTATTCCAGACAGGATCATACGCCTGCCGCCGGTTTTGAGCGTCAGGTGCCCGAAGAGACAAAGCAGCTCTGGGCTGATGAGGTCATGGAACTTCAGCAGGAAGTCTCCGCAGCAAAAAACGAGACGTTTATCGGAAAACGGCTGGAGGCCTTTGTGGAGGGCAAGGTGGCGGACGAGCCGGTATACATCGCAAGAACCTACCGGGACGCTCCGGATGTGGACGGATATGTCTTCATCTCCTCGGAGCGGGAACTTGTTACCGGGGAATTTGTCTCAGTGGACATTACCGGTGCTTATGAATATGATTTGATAGGAGATTTAGCAGAATGAATTTACCAAACAAACTGACGATTTTTCGTGTGATTCTGATTCCGTTTTTTGTGCTTTTTCTTTTGGTGGAACCCGATAACCAGGTATTTCGTCTGATCGCGGATCTGATTTTTATTGTGGCCAGCCTTACGGATATGCTGGACGGAAAGATTGCCAGAAAGTATCATCTGGTAACAAATTTCGGGAAATTTATGGATCCGCTGGCGGACAAACTTCTGGTGTGTTCGGCTATGGTGTGTCTTGTGTCCACCGGACAGCTTTCTGCCTGGATTGTGATCATTATTATCAGCAGGGAGTTTATTATCAGCGGATTCCGTCTGATTGCTTCGGACAATGGTATCGTAATTGCGGCCAGTATGTGGGGAAAGTTCAAGACGGTATTTCAGATGCTGATGATTATTGTGTTGATCGCCGATATTCCGCTGGCAGTCTTTGACATTATCGGTACGGTGCTGACCTATGTGGCGCTGGTGCTGACGGTAATATCTCTGGTTGATTACATCGCGAAGAATAAAGATATCCTGAAAGAGCAGAAGTAATGGTAACGGAGATTATCGAGAAACTGAGCAGCCGGAATAAGACAGTCGCCGTGGCGGAGTCCTGCACCGGAGGAATGGTCTGCAGTATGCTGGTGGAGAAGGCCGGCGCTTCCGCCTGTTTTGCGGAGGGGTATGTGACTTACTCCAATGAGGCGAAGGAGAAAAATCTTGGTGTGTCCCATGCTGTGCTGGAATCTTTCGGCGCCGTAAGCGAACAGACAGCCCGGCAGATGGCAGAAGGTGTCCGCAGGCGCGCAGAGGCTGATTACGGTCTTGCCACAACCGGTATCGCGGGGCCGGACGGCGGGACTGCGGAGAAACCGGTGGGACTGGTATATATTGCATGCGCACACCCTGCGGGAACAGAAGTGGAGCGTCATGTGTTTTACGGCAGCCGAACCCGGGTGCGTACCCAGGCGGCGGAGAGCGCCCTGCATCTCCTGGAGAAATGTATGAAAAAGGAGCAGAGCCTATGAGGGTAATAGGGGGCAGCCGAAAAAGGATGCCGCTGGAGACGATAAAGGGCATGGAGACCCGACCAACCACAGACCGGATCAAAGAGACGCTCTTCAACATGCTGCAGCCGGAGATTTATCAGTGCCGTTTTCTGGATCTTTTCGCGGGAAGTGGACAGATGGGGATCGAGGCTTTGAGCCGTGGCGCAAAGGAAGCGGTGTTTGTTGAGAAAAATCCGTCTGCGGCCCGCTGTATAAAGAGAAATCTTGCCTTTACCCGTTTGGAAGAGACCGGCCGCCTTTATACGCGGGATGTTATGGATTTTCTGCAGCACCCCGGCGGGGAGGAGTCCTTTGATCTGGTATTTCTCGATCCGCCCTATGATAAAGGGCTGGAGAAAAAGGCATTGGCGCTGCTTGCCGAGGGAGCGTTTTTGACAAAGGATGCTCTGATTGTAGTGGAGGCTTCCCTGGATACAGATTTTTCCTATCTGGATGGATTGGGATATCGACTGATACGGCAGAAAAAATATAAAACAAATCAACATGTGTTTATCACAAGAGGACAGTAATATGAGAAAGGCAATTTATCCCGGCAGCTTTGACCCGATTACCTTCGGGCATATGGATATCATTGATCGCGCGTCGCGCCTGTTTGACGAGCTGATCATCGGTGTTTTGTACAACAGTCAAAAAAATGCGTTGTTTTCCATAAATGAACGTGTTAGTATGATAGAAGAATTGACAAAAGATTATCCGAATGTGAGGGCCGTGGCTTTTGAGGGACTGCTGGTGGATTTTGCGAAGGAAATGCAGGCCAACGTGGTGGTTCGCGGACTGCGGGCAGTGACGGATTTCGAGTATGAGATTCAGATTGCCCAGACAAACAAGGTGGAATACCCGGAACTGGAAACGATTTTTCTCACGACGTCCCTGAATTATTCCTACTTAAGTTCCACGATCGTCAGAGAGTTCGCGTCCTACGGCGGAGATATTTCCAGATTTGTACCGGCGCAGATTATTCCAAAGATACAGGAGAAATATCATCAATTATAAAGGAGAAGAATATGGCAAGCAGAATTGAGGAAATCATTGAGGAAATCGAAGATTATATTGACAGCTGCAAGCCCTCCGCATTTTCCAGCTCCAAGATTGTCGTCAACCGTGATGAGCTGGAAGGGCTTCTGGAGGAACTGCGGACAAAGACACCGGATGAGATCAAGCGCTATCAGAAAATTATCAGCAATAAGGAAGCAATCCTTGCGGATGCCCAGAGTAAAGCTGACGCTATTATCGCTCAGGCACAGATCCAGACCAATGAACTGGTAAGCGAGCACCAGATTATGCAACAGGCTTATGCCCAGGCGAATGAGGTGGTTATGATTGCCACAAAGAATGCTCAGGAGATGCTGGATAAGGCGACAGAGGATGCCAATAATATCCGGTTGGGCGCCATCAGCTATACAGATGAGCTTCTGAAGAAGATTGAGGATGTGCTGGTCAGCTCTATGGACACCACGAGAGCCCGGACAGACAGTTATCTGGCTTCTATGCAGGGATTTCTCGATGTGGTCATTTCCAACCGTATGGAACTGTCCTCCGGATCTTCCGGAGAGGAGGAGAGCCAGGAGGCGCAGCCAGTGCAGGGACAGCCTCAGGAGAACGCCGCGGCGCTTCAGGAGAGCGGGGAGGCTTCCGGCGAAGAATTGAAAGATCTGGATGTGCCGGAGCATTTTTTTAACGGGAAAGAATCGTAAGAGTTCCGAAGGCCAACAGCAGTGTCATCAAAGCGAAGACGGCTTTTGCCAAGATATAGCGGCGCTTGGACAGGGGCGCTTCGGATATGACGGAGAAGGTCTGGGCGTGGGTGCAGAGCCCACCGAAGGAGAGCGCCGCCATACATAGAAGATATTTTTGGAAAAAGGACAGGGCGCTTCCGGAGAAATAATGAATGCCGCTGGTCACTTCCATGAACATCATGAGACAGCCATTGACGGTCTGGGAGAGGGGGAGGAGATTTTCCAGATACTGGCAGAGAATGCCAAAAAAAATCAGATATCCACCCAGCTTTGCGATGGTTTCAAATCCATTGAGAATACTGGCATCTATGATTTGAAATAAAGTTTGAAATCTGGATGCCTTTTTTGTTGTGATGCGGCCGGCGGCCGTGGGGGACGGATTGCCCTTAGCAAGGGCGGACTGTACCAGGAGTATAATGACCGGGACAGCCGGCGGAAGGTAGAGGATAACATAACTTGCAGGAATCAGATCCGGACGGTTGAAACATTGGATCATCACATAGCTGCCCACAAAGGCCGGGCTGAGCTGATTACAGCAGACCAGAAGAAGATTTCCCGCCTTTTGCGTCAAAAGTCCCTTTTCCGTAAAGTCGGCAGTCAGCTTGGCGCCTACCGGCAGCCCAAAGAGAAATCCGGGAACTGATGCGGCGAGAATGGCCAACATGTTGCCGGCTCGTGGAAAAGAGAGGAGAACGGAGGTAAAGATGTCCGCGTTCTGGAGCAGGTTGACGGCGATGAGGAAGGGGAGCAGTGTCGGAAGCAGCTTATTGAACCATATCATCAGGCCGTTGGAGGCCCCGGTCAGGGTCAGGGTCGGATGAGACAGGGCAAAGAGCAAAAATGCGATAACAAACAGGAGGATTATCTTTTTCATGTCATATTTTATGAGACAGGAAGAAGATTTATGATGACATGCGTCTGGACAAATTTTTGAGTGACTGCGGTGTCGGGACCCGGTCTCAGGTAAAAAAGGATATTCGTGAGGGCAGGGTCTGCGTGAACGGGGAAATCTGCCGTTCGCCGGAGACGAAGATTTCCCCGGATTCGGATGCGGTTTCCCTTCAGGGCAGGTTGCTTGGGTACAGCAGATTTGAGTATTATATGCTCAACAAACCTGCCGGATGCGTCTGCGCGGCCAGAGACAATCTGCATCCGACGATTTTTGACTGGATTCCCATGAATCCGCGAAAGGATCTGGCCGCTGTGGGGAGGCTGGATCTGGACACGGAGGGGCTGCTTCTGGTTACCAACGACGGGGCTCTTTCCCACCGGCTGCTAAGTCCCCGGCACCATGTAAATAAACTCTATGAGGCCCGGGTATCCGGATGGCTTACAGAGGAGGATACCGCGTCTTTTGCAAAAGGGATCGATATCGGGGATGAGAAGCAGACCCTTCCGGCAGAGCTTATGATTGTAGAGAGCGGGGAGGAGTCCTTTTGCCGGGTAACAATTCATGAGGGGCGTTACCATCAGATCAAGCGGATGTTCCACAGCCTGGGAAAGGAAGTCCTGTGGCTGAAGCGGCTTCAGATGGGAACTTTTGTATTGGATGAGAAACTTGCGCCGGGAGAGTGGCGGAGACTGAATGAGAGGGAACTGGAGGATGTGGAAAAATACAAAAGCGGTCATCTTTGACCTGGACGGCACCCTTGCGGATTCCATGTGGATCTGGAAGGAGATTGATATTCGTTTCCTGGCTCAGCGGCACCTGCCGATGCTCGAGGGACTCCAACGGGAGATCGAGGGACTCAGTATGCGGGAGACGGCAGTGTATTTTCGGGAACGGTTCGGACTGAAGGATACCGAGGAAGAACTGATGGGAGAGTGGAACGATATGGCCTACCGTGCCTACGTTTCCGAGGTGCCCTGGAAGCCCGGCGCGGAGCAGTTTCTGACCCAGCTGCGCCAGGAGGGGATTGCCATGGGGATCGCCACAAGCAATTCCCCGGAGCTGGTAAAGGCCTTTCTCCTGGCCAGAGGGAAGGAGGACTTTTTTGACTGCGTGGTGACGGCCAACGAGGTCTCCCGGGGGAAACCGGCGCCGGATGTGTACCTGAAGGCAAAGGACCGGATCGGCGCGGCCCCGGAGGAATGTCTGGTGTTTGAAGATATTCTGCCGGGCATCGCGGCGGGACACAACGCGGGAATGAAAGTCTGCGCCGTCTACGACGACTACACAAAGGACATCGATGAGGAAAAGCGGTCCGCAGCGGATTTTTATATCCGGGACTACTATGATCTGATGAGAGGTGGAAAGATATGGAAGGATTTTTGCCGGTAAGCCGGGAGGATATGGAACGCCAGGGAATCCGACAGCTGGATTTCGTGTATATCTGCGGGGACGCCTATGTGGACCATCCCTCGTTTGGCCATGCGATCATCGGACGCGTGCTCCAGTCCAGGGGTTATACGGTGGGAATGATTCCACAGCCGGACGTGAAGAATGAGAATTCCGTTCTCGCTCTGGGAGAGCCGCGACTGGCCTTTCTCGTTTCCGCCGGCAATATGGATTCCATGGTAAACCATTACACGGTGTCAAAGAGGCGTCGAAAGACGGACGCTTTTTCTCCCGGCGGCGTCATGGGAAAGCGGCCGGATTACGCCACCATCGTGTACTGTAACATGATCCGAAAACATTTTCGAAAGATTCCCATCATCATCGGCGGCATCGAGGCAAGCCTGCGGCGCATGGGACATTACGATTACTGGTCGGATAAGATGCGCCGTTCAATCCTTCTGGACTCCGGCGCAAACCTGATCTCCTACGGCATGGGGGAGCGGTCTATGGTGGAGATCGCCGAGAGCCTGGACGCTGGCATCGATGTGGCGGATATTACTTTTATCCGGGGGACGGTTTTCAAGACGAGAGACGCCTCTCTGATAAAGGACGCCATCGTTCTTCCGGCTTATGAGGAGATCCGAGACAATAAGCGCGCCTACGCCGAGAGCTTTTATACCCAGTACTGCAACACGGACCCTTTCACGGCCAAAAAACTCTATGAGACCTATGACGGCAGCATGTTCGTAGTTCAGAATCCGCCCCAGAAGCCCCTGACTACTCGGGAGATGGACGATATCTACGCCCTTCCCTACATGCGCGCCGCTCATCCCATGTATGAGAAGGATGGCGGCATCCCGGCGATCAATGAGGTAAAATTCAGTCTGGTCAGCAATCGGGGGTGCTTCGGCGGATGCAGTTTCTGCGCCCTGACTTTCCATCAGGGCCGGATCATTCAGACCAGAAGCCACGAATCCATTCTGGCGGAGGCCGGGGAGATGACGAAGGAGCCGGACTTCAAGGGCTACATCCACGATGTGGGCGGCCCCACGGCGAATTTCCGGCATCCCGCCTGCAGAAAACAGCTGAAGGCGGGGGCCTGTGTCAATCGGCAGTGCCTCTTCCCGAAGCCCTGTAAGCATCTTGAGGTGGATCATGAGGATTACCTGAAGCTTCTGAGAAAACTTCGTGAGCTTCCCGGCGTGAAAAAGGTCTTCATTCGCTCGGGCATCCGTTTTGACTATGTGATGGCGGACAAGGATGACACCTTCCTGCGGGAACTATGCCGGTATCATGTGAGCGGTCAGCTGAAGGTGGCGCCGGAACACGTGTCGGATGAGGTGCTTCAGAAGATGGGCAAGCCGGCTTTCTCTGTTTATCGTTCCTTTGTGGATAAATATCAGAAGACCAATCAGACGCTGGGCATGAAGCAGTATCTGGTGCCTTATCTGATGTCTTCCCATCCGGGTTCCACCTTAAAGGACGCCATCGCATTGGCGGAGTATCTGCGAACTTTGGGATATATGCCGGAGCAGGTGCAGGATTTTTATCCGACGCCATCTACGATCTCTACCTGTATGTACTATACCGGACTGGATCCGAGAACCATGGAGCCGGTCTATGTGGCGAGAAATCCCCATGAGAAGGCCATGCAGAGGGCGCTGATTCAGTACCGGGATCCGAAGAACTATGACCTGGTCAAGGAGGCGCTGCTGCGGGAGCACCGGGAGGATCTGATCGGCTATGGAAGGGGGTGCCTGATCCCGCCCAGAAAGCCGAAGGAGAGAGGTCAGAGATCCGGGGTAATGGTTGAAAAATCCGACAGCGTGAGAGACCGGGACCACCGGCAGGGAAAGAAGAAAAAGACCATCCGCAATGTGCACAGGAAAAAGCGCGGTAAATCGGAGATAAAGAAAATGGAAGTCAGGAAGTAAACATGAGAGAGCTGGTCATTGGCAGGGAGGAAGCCCATCAGAGGCTGGACAAATACCTTCAGAAATATTTTGAAAACGCCTCCGCGGGGTTTCTCTATAAAATGATGCGAAAAAAGAATATTGTCCGCAACGGGAAAAAGGTTCAGGGAAAAGAAATCCTGTGTGAGGGGGACGTGATTTGTGTCTTTTTCTCCGATGAGACCTTCGAGGCCATGCGGGGTGGAGAGCGGACTCTCGGTCTCTATGAGAAGCTGGCAAAGCTGGACGACGAAGACGTGGATGTGATCTATGAGGATGCGGATATCCTGGCAGTCAACAAGCCGGCGGGTATTCTCTCCCAGAAGGCGAAGGAGACGGACATCTCCATGAACGAGGAGATTCTTGCCTGGCTGATCCACAGGGGCAAACTTACGCCGGAGAGCTTCGCGCTCTTTCATCCCTCGGTGGCCAACCGTCTGGACCGAAACACTACCGGGCTGCTTCTCGCCGGAAAGACGCTGCGGGGCCAGCAGGCCCTCTCGCGGCAGCTTCGGGACCGGAGTTTAAGAAAGATTTACCACTGTATCGCGGCGGGGGAGATCGCTTCCGGCGGACATCTCGCGGGGTATCTGTGGAAGGATGAGAAGAAAAACCAGGTGGTGGTGTTTTCTGAACAGCGGCCCGGCTCGAAATATGTGGAGACGAAGTATGAGCCGCTGGCGGTTGGAAAAGGGCTGTCCCTTCTTCAGGTGGATCTGCTGACCGGCCGGCCTCATCAGATCCGCGCCCACCTGGCGGCCATCGGGCATCCGGTCATCGGAGACTTCAAGTACGGCGACACGAAGCTCAACGAGAAGTACCGCAGGCGCTTTCAGGTAACATCTCAGTTGCTTCACGCCTACGAGATTACCCTGACGGATGGAACCGTCATTACCGCCCCTTATCCGCCGGTCTTTCAGGCAATGTCGCAGTATTTGCGGGAAGACTGAGCGTGAGAAGACTGACATTTGATAAGACTGAGATAAATCGAAAAGGAGAAACACATGGCAACCTGGAATTCCAGAGGCCTCCGGGGCTCCAGCCTGGAGGAATTTGTCAACCGAACAAACGAAACATATGAGAGCAGCGGCCTGGCCCTGATCCAGAAGGTTCCCACACCGATCACGCCTATACGGATCGACAAGGAGAGCCGCCATATTACGCTGGCCTATTTTGATAAGAAGAGTACGGTGGATTATATTGGCGCCGTTCAGGGAATTCCGGTCTGCTTTGACGCGAAGGAGTGCCATGCCGATACCTTTCCCCTTCAGAATATACATGAACATCAGATGAATTTCATGAAGACTTTCGAGGGGCAGAAGGGCATCGCCTTTTTCCTGCTCTATTTCACAAAGCGGGATATTTACTATTATCTTGCCTACCGTGAAGCGGCGACTTTCTGGGAGCGGGCCATGTCGGGAGGACGGAAGAGTTTCCGTATCGAGGAGTTGGATCCGGCCTGGTTTTTTCACAGTCAGGGGGGCTTTTTTATCCCATATCTGGAGATGCTTCAGAAGGATCTTGACAGCAGAGCTGACGGATGATAGAATGATTTGAGTTTAGTAATTTATCACTTTATCACTTTACCATAATAAATTATTAAGAGAAATATTGGAGGAACTATGGAAAATCAACTGCTGCACACACCGGAGGGTGTCCGGGATATCTACAATGGAGAGTGTGAGAGAAAACTGCAGATCCTTGCCCGAATGAATCAGGAAATCCGCAAATACGGATACCACCCGATTCAGACGCCTACCTTTGAGTTCTTTGATATTTTTGGCAAGGAGGTGGGCACGACTCCGTCCCGGGATCTCTACAAGTTCTTTGACCGGGAGGGCAATACGCTGGTGCTTCGTCCGGATATGACGCCGCCGGTGGCAAGAGCCGCGGCAAAGTATTTTACCGGAGAGATGGCAGCGCCGATCCGGCTGTGTTATGAGGGAAGTGTCTTCATCAACAACCACAGTTATCAGGGACGCATGAAGGAGAGCACACAGCTGGGCTGTGAGTACATCGGCGTCAATTCCGTCGACGCGGACAGCGAGATTATTGCCATCGTGGTGGATGCCCTGCGGGCCTCGGGACTTTCTGATTTTCAGATCAGCGTAAGCCATGTGGCCATCGTCCGGGGATTGATGGAGGCCTGCGGTTTCTCTCCGGAGGAGGAAGAGTACCTTTCCCATCTGATCGCCAACAAGAATTTTTACGGCGTGGAGGAATTTTTGGATCAGCAGAACCTCCCGGGAAATCTGAGAAAGCTCTTTAACCTGTTAAAGAACATGTACGCCTCCCCGGACCAGTGGAGGGACATGAGGGAAGCGGCGGGAGAGTATCCGGCTATCTGCGAGGCTCTCCGGCATCTGGAACTTCTCCATGAACAGCTTCAGGTTTACGGTGTGGACGGTTATGTGTCCTACGAGCCCGGTGTGCTGAGCAATTACCGCTATTACACCGGTATCATCTTCGCCGGTTATACTTTCGGGAGCGGAGAACCTATTGTAAAGGGAGGACGTTACGATTCCCTGCTGTCCTACTTCGGCAAGAATGCTCCGGCTATCGGTTTTGCCCTGATGGCGGATCAGCTGCTGCTGGCGCTGGAGCGTCAGAAGATCGAGGTGTTCCATCCGAAAAAGGAAGAGGCGGTTCTATACAACGGCGCCTGTGTCGAGAAGGCAATCCGAACGGCCCGGAACATGCGAAAAGAGGGAAAAAATGTCTCTCTTGCGGCCCTGCCGCCAGATGAGGCGGAAAGGCAGAAACTGATGAAGGCATTTGAACGCGCGAATATTACCGTATTGGAGTGAGAGACGATGAGTGATGAGAGATATCTGACCTTTGCCCTGGGCAAGGGGCGTCTGGCAAAACAGACCCTGAAAACATTTGAAAAGATCGGCATTACCTGCGAGGAGATGAAAGACCCCGCCACGAGGAAGCTGATCTTTGTCAACGAGGAGATGAAAATGCGGTTTTTCCTGTCGAAGGGGCCGGATGTGCCTACCTATGTGGAGTACGGGGCCGCTGACATCGGTATTGTGGGGGAGGATACGATCCTGGAGGAGGCCCGGAACATCTATGAGGTGCTGGATCTGGGATTCGGGAAATGCAGAATGTGTGTCTGCGGGCCAAAGGAATCCAGGGAACTTCTGCAGCATCACGAATTGATTCGGGTGGCCACGAAATATCCCCGCATTGCGAAGGATTACTTTTATAACAAAAAATATCAGACGGTGGAGATCATCAAGCTGAACGGATCCATAGAGCTGGCGCCCATTGTGGGATTGTCCGAGGTCATTGTAGACATCGTGGAAACCGGCAGCACCCTGAGGGAAAACGGCCTCCAGGTGCTGGAGGAGGTTTGTCCCCTGTCCGCCCGGATGGTGGTCAACCAGGTCAGCATGAAAATGGAAAATGAGAGGATCACGGCGCTGATTCAGAAGCTGAAAGAAGTTCTGGCTGAGGAAGAGGCCCGGAAGAAACAGGAGGGTTAAGATTAAGATGAAGACATTGACGTTAAATCAGGAGACGACAAAGAATCTGCTGGAGGAGCTCTTAAAGAGGAGCCCCAGCAGCTATACCGCTTATGAGGACACGGTGGCGGAGATTGTGGAAACGGTACGCAAGGGCGGCGACGCGGCAGTATTTTCCTACACGGAAAAATTCGACCACGCCAAAATGACCCCGGAAAATCTGGTAGTTACCGAGGAGGAGATCGCTGAGGCTTACCGCGAGGTAGAGCCAAAGCTTCTGGAAGTCATCCGCAAATCTCTGGTGCACATCCGGGATTTCCACTCCCGCCAGCGGCAGAACAGCTGGTTTGACAGCAATGAGAAGGGCATTATTCTTGGGCAGAAGGTAACGCCTCTGGACAAGGTTGGGGTTTATGTGCCCGGCGGCAAGGCCGTTTATCCCTCCTCTGTGCTGATGAACGTGGTTCCAGCGAAGGTGGCGGGGGTTCCCCACATTTACATGACGACGCCTCCCGACGCGTCCGGAAAAATCTGCGCCTCCACACTGGTGGCGGCGAAGGAAGCCGGTGTAGATAAGATCTATAAGGTGGGCGGCGCCCAGGCCGTCGCAGCGCTGGCTTTCGGAACCGAGAGCATTCCCAAGGTGGACAAAATCGTGGGCCCCGGAAACATCTATGTGGCTCTGGCCAAGAAGGCAGTCTTCGGTCATGTGAGCATCGACTCCATCGCGGGTCCAAGCGAGATTTTGGTGCTGGCGGATGATAGCGCGAATCCCAGGTATGTGGCGGCGGATCTTCTGTCCCAGGCGGAGCACGACGAGATGGCTTCCGCGATCCTGATTACCACCAGCAGCCAGCTGGCAGAGAAGGTGTCCGAGGAGGTGGACGGATTTCTGAAAGTGCTTTCCCGCAGAGAGATCATCGCGAAATCCCTGGAAAATTACGGGTATATCCTGGTAGCCCCCGATATGGATCAGGCTATCGACGCAGTCAACGAGATCGCTTCCGAGCATCTGGAGATCGTGACAGAAAATCCCTTTGAGGTAATGACGAAGGTTAAAAACGCTGGGGCAATTTTCCTGGGAGCCTACAGCAGCGAGCCGCTGGGGGATTACTTCGCCGGTCCGAACCATGTGCTGCCCACCAACGGCACCGCAAAATTCTTCTCGGCCCTCAGTGTGGACGATTTCATCAAGAAATCCAGCATTATCTCCTATTCCAGGGATGCCCTGAAGGAGGTTTACCGGGATATTGCTCAATTTGCCGAGTGTGAACAGTTGACGGCACATGCAAATTCCGTTAAAGTAAGGTTTGAGGATCATACATCGGAGGCGGATAATGGAAGATAGAAGAATCGGAACCGTATCCCGCAAGACGAAGGAGACGGATATTTTCATGAAGCTGAATCTGGACGGAGAGGGGATCACTGAGATTTCCACAGGGGTCGGATTTTTTGACCATATGTTAAACGGCATGGCCCGCCACGGATTTTTTGATCTGCAGGTAACCATGACCGGAGATCTGGAGGTGGACTGCCATCACTCCATCGAGGACGCCGGCATTGTGCTGGGCACAGTTATCCGGGAGGCGGCGGGGGACAAGCGGGGCATCCGGCGGTTTGGAAGCTGCATTCTTCCCATGGATGAGACGCTGGTACTCTGTGCCGTGGATCTTTCGGGGCGGCCCTATCTCTCCTTTGACGCTTCCTTCCCCACAGAGCGGATCGGGGACATGGACACGGAGATGGTAAAGGAGTTCTTTTACGCGGTTTCCTATGCGGCGGGGATGAACCTGCATATCAAGGTTCTGGACGGCGGAAACAGCCATCATATGGCGGAAGCCATGTTCAAAGCCTTCGGAAGGGCGCTGGATGAGGCCACGACGAGGGATCCGAGAATCGGGGATGTATTGTCCACGAAGGGAACATTATAGGAGGAAGACGGATGGATCACAAAAATATGGTGGCAACCATTTATCTGAAAGACGGCGCGGCCCTAAAAAGTCCGGAGCAGCCCGAGGAGCAGATGGATGTGCTGACTCTTGCCAGACTGTACAATGACAGCGGCGTGGACAAGATCATCTGCTTTGATTTGTCCAACGACGACGAGGAACACGAGAAGAACATTCTGGCGATCCGCCAGATCAACCGGAATATTGAGATTAAGACCTGCGGCGGCGGCAATATCAAGCGGCTGGAGGATGTGAAGAAACTGCTCTACGCCGGCTGCGTTGAGGTGGTACTTAACGGCTCCAAGCCGGAGACGGGGGAGCTTCTGCAGGAGGCCAGCAAACGATTTGGTCCCGAGAAAATGCTGGTATCCTTGAGTACCATGGACTTTCTCTTTAAGACCAGAGATTTTCTGAAGGAAAACGTACATGAACTGGTTATCCTGAATCCGGATATGCTGCCGGGGCTGGAAAATGAGACAAGTATTCCCTATATTGCTCAGATAGATTCTTATGATTATATCAAGGTTTGTGAACTTCTGCAGTCCTCCCAGATCCGGGGGATTTCCGGAGCTTTTATCAACGATCCGGATACCGATATCATGCAGATTAAGGGCGCTCTGGCGGACGCGGGCATCAAGATGGACAATTTTGCGCCGGCTCTCTCCTGGGATGATCTAAAGCCCAACGAGCAGGGGTTAATCCCGGTTATTGTGCAGGATTACCGCACTGACGAGGTGCTGATGCTGGCATACATGAATGAAGAAGCTTTCGACACCACCATGAGGATTGGTAAGATGACTTATTACAGCAGAAGTCGTCAGGAGCTCTGGACCAAGGGGATGACCAGCGGGCATATCCAGTATCTGAAGTCCCTGACAGCGGACTGCGACTATGACACGATCCTGGCAAAGGTTTCCCAGGTGGGAGGTATCGCCTGCCACACCGGAAATCCCACCTGCTTCTTCAACGATATCGTGAAGAAGGAGTATTCGGAGAAGAATCCCTTAAAGATTTTCGAGGATGTCTATGATATTATTCTTGACCGGAAGGCGCATCCCAAGGAAGGGTCTTACACCAACTACCTATTCGACAAGGGGATCGACAAGATTCTCAAGAAGGTGGGAGAGGAGGCCACGGAGATCGTCATTGCCGCCAAGAATCCGGACAACGAGGAAATCAAGTACGAGATTTCGGATTTCCTCTACCATGTGATGGTATTGATGGCGGAGAAAGGGGTAACCTGGGAGGATATTACCGGGGAGCTTTCTCAGCGCTGATAAAGAGAGGGGAGGGACGCTGTCGTGGATATCGATGTTTTCGTAAGCCACCATACAAGCTCATCACTGCATATTGTGGAGGCTATTGTGAATAAACTGGAAAACAACGGTGTGCGCTGTTGGTATGCCCCAAGGGATACGGAGGGATCCTACGCGGGCAGTATTGCCAGAGCTATCAACGCCTGTTCTGTTTTTCTGTTGATTTTAAACCGGCCGGCATCGGAATCTGTCCATGTGTTAAATGAGATCGATATGGCTACCAAGCGCTTGACGAAGAAAGAAAAAATCAGTCTGATTCCCTTTCATGTAGCTGATGATGAGATCGCAGAGGACGCGCAGTATTATCTTGGGCGGCTTCATTGGATCGACGCCATGACCCCTCCCATGTATCAGAGGGTGGAGGAATTGACCGCAATGATTCTCCAGACGTTGGGGCGGGAAAATTCTGTGGGAACCACCTCATCGACTGCCGTTTCTGCAGACCCGTCCTACCGCCTGATCGCGAAAGTTCCTCAGGCCAGAAGTGTCTTTGCCGGGCGCGAGGATCTTTTGGAAGAGATTCATCGGCAATTTTCGAGTGGGGAGCGCATTCTTTTCCTGGAAGGGATCGGCGGCATCGGGAAAAGCGAACTGGCAAAACAGTACGCCCTTTCGCATACAGATACCTATCAGCAGATTATATTTGTAACTTATGTAGATTCCCTGCAGGATCTGGTCTGTGATTCCTCACAGATTGAGATTGATCCGCTGGAACGAAAAGACGAGGAGACAGATGCAGAATTTTTCCGGCGTAAGATGCAGGTTTTTCGTACATTGGCGGATGAGCACACGCTTCTGATTGTAGACAATTTTGATGTGGATGACGATCCGGATTTGAAACTGTTTCTCGAGGGAAGCCATCGGGTTCTTTTTACTACACGAAATGCCCACCCGGGATATGCGAAAGTATCTGTAGAGGCCATCCCGGATCCGAAGGTTCTTTTTTATGTTTTTGAGACACATTATGGGATGCCTGTGGAGGAGGAAGACCGTCCCTGGCTGGAACAGCTTTTCCAAAAAGTGGAATATCATACCTATACGATTGAACTTCTGGCGAAGCAGATGGAAGCCAGTTTTCTTACTCCCCGGGAGATGCTCCAGCTGATGGAGGAAGGACGGGCATCATCCCTGACAGAGACAGTAAGCGGCCGCAGCGACCAAAAGACGGCTTTCGATCATCTTTGCTCTCTCTTTTCGGTAAGCGGACTGAGTGAGGAAGAGCAGCAGATCCTTCGTATGCTTTCTCTTATGGGATTGCGGGGAGTGCCTGCCGTGAGATTCCGCGAATGGGCCGGGCTTTCATCCTTCAATTCCGTTAATCGTCTGATCCAGAAAAGCTGGGTGCGCCGGGAAGCAGGGCAGCGGTTGTCGCTGCATCCCATGGTAAAAGAAGTGGTAGAGAAGATGTTGGTTCCGGACGCGATGAATTGCAGGGATTTTCTGGAACGGATAGGAGCTTTTGTTTACCGGGCATGGTACCGGCCCCTCAAAGAGAATATGGCTGTGGCGGATAACGTGTTGGAAGTCATGGAATATTTTTACCCATATGACATACCCATGATGTATCTGTGGGCGATTCTTCCTCCTTTTTTCTGGCAGGTGGGGATGTTTGACCATTCCATTCGACTGGCAAAGATGGTCTACGACGCCTGTCTCTTCGGTTTTGGCGAGGCCAGCGGTGTGACCGGCTTTGCAGCGAAAGCTCTTGCCGGCTGCTATTTTAACAGTGGTCAGATCGAGGCTTCTGTTCCCTGGTATAAACAAGGACTTCGCTGTATGGAGCTTTCTGGTGTTCAGGTAAATGAGGATTTGGCGATGTCCTATGAAAAGGTGGCCCGCTGCCATACCTGGTCCTGCGACCTCGATTTTGAACAGGCAGACCGCTATTTTAAGAAAGCTCTGCAGATCCGGCTGCAGATGAAAGAGGCCATGGAACAGGGAGAAAGTTTTGAAATGTTTGAATCCCGATGGCAGGACTGCGATCTGAAGATGGTTATCGACCGGATTGGAGAGACCTACATGGAAATGGGTCGGATGTACCAGGCAATGGGAGAATATGAGAAGGCGTTGGAGTATACCAGACGTCAGGAGGAAATCCTGGAGGCACAGGAAGAGAAAAATTATTCCGGTTTGGCCTACGATTACTATGACGAAGGAGTATGTTATTATCATCTGGGACTTGCCTCCCGTGAAGAGGGAGATGAGTCAGAAGCTATCCGGTACCTGGAACTGGCCCTGAAACAATTTTCCAGGGCATTGGAATCCAATTTGCGTATGAGGGGCGAGATCGCTCTGGATACCATTGACAATGAGGAATATCTGGCGGATACATATGTGGCACTGGGACGTTATGGGGACGCATCCAACTATTATATGGCAGTCATTTCCGCTTTGGAACAGCTTCCCGGAAAGGATGACACCAGAATATCGTCGGTAAAGCAAAAAATGTGCTTTGAGGCTGTCGACTTGTAAGGGGACACTATATAGGATATAAAGGAAAAGGAAAACAGAATGAGAGAACTGGCTTTAAACGACGATATTTTGATGAAAATAGACAAACCTGCCCGCTATATCGGCAATGAGCTCAACAGTGTAAAAAAAGACCCCGCTTCCGTGGATATTCGGTTTGCCATGTGCTTCCCGGACGTCTACGAGATCGGCATGTCCCATCTTGGGATTCAAATTCTCTACGAGATGTTCAACCGCAGAGAGGATGTCTACTGCGAGCGTGTCTATTCTCCCTGGCCGGATCTCCATCAGATCATGAAGGAGCAGAAGATACCGCTCTTTGCCCTGGAGACCCAGGACCCCATCGCGGATTTTGATTTTGTGGGCATTACCCTCCAGTACGAGATGTGCTATACCAATATTTTGCAGATCCTGGATCTGGGGCAGATTCCGATTTTCCAGAAAGACCGGAGCGACAGCGATCCCCTGATTATCTGTGGGGGACCCTGTACCTATAATCCGGAGCCGGTGGCGGATTTCTTTGATCTGGTCTATCTGGGAGAGGGAGAAATCAGCTACGACGCGCTCTTTGATCTCTATATCGAGATGAAACGGAACAAAACCTACACACGGGAGGGCTTTCTTCGTCGTGCCTGTAAAATTCCGGGGATCTATGCACCCTCCCTCTATGAGGTGCGTTATCATGAGGATGGGACTATCGCGGGCATGGAGCCGAAATATGAGGATGTGCCCCGTACCGTTACCCGTCAGGTGCTGATGGATCTGGACGAGGGGGCTTATCCTACAAAGCCGCTGGTGCCTTTTGTGCGGGCTACTCAGGATCGGGTGGTGCTGGAAATCCAGCGGGGGTGTATTCGTGGATGCCGCTTCTGTCAGGCGGGCATGATCTACCGGCCGAACCGGGAAAAATCCCTGGAGGTGCTCAAACGGTACGCGAGGGAGATGCTGGAGACAACCGGACAGGAGGAGATCTCTTTGAGTTCCCTGTCCTCCAGCGACTACTCCAAATTACCGGAGCTGATCAATTTCCTGATAGACGAATGCTGCGGCGAGGGCGTGAATATTTCTCTGCCCTCCCTGCGGATTGACGCGTTTTCTTTGGATGTGATGAGCAAGGTGCAGGACGTGCGAAAGAGCAGTCTGACCTTCGCGCCGGAGGCCGGTTCCCAGCGGCTGAGGGATGTGATCAACAAGGGACTGACCAGGGAAGATATCCTGCAGGGGGCCGGTATGGCCTTTGAGGGGGGCTGGAATAAGGTAAAGCTCTATTTTATGCTGGGACTGCCCACGGAGACGGAGGAAGACATGCGCGCAATTCCGGAGCTTGCCAACGAGATTGCGGTCCGATATTACGAGATACCAAAGGAGCAGAGAAACGGCAAGTGCCAGGTAAGCATCAGCACTTCCTTCTTTGTGCCGAAGCCCTTTACGCCTTTCCAGTGGGCGCCCATGTATCCGAAGGAAGAGTATCTGCGGCGGGCAAAGATCGTCAACGATACCATGAAAGAGCAGCTCAATCGCAAGAGCCTCCGCTATCACTGGCACGAGGCGGATGTGACTGTGCTGGAGGGGATCTTTGCCAGAGGGGACCGGCGCATTTCGCAGGCAATCTATTATGCCTACGAATCCGGATGTATCTTTGACGCCTGGGGCGATTTTTTCGACGCGGGAAAATGGGACGCGGCTTTCGAAAAAGCCGGCCTGGATGTAGCGTTTTACGCGTATCGGGAGCGGAACGTCGATGAGGTTCTGCCCTGGGATTTTATTGATGTGGGCATCCGCAAAGACTTTTTTGTACGGGAATGGAAGCGGGCAATGGAGGGGGTCGTTACGCCAAACTGCAGGATGATGTGTTCCGGCTGCGGTTGCAGATCTTTGGGCGGAGGTGTTTGCTATGAAGGCCAGAATTAAATTTGAGAAGAACGGCGTGATGAAGTATGTGGGGCATCTGGACATTATGCGCTTTTTTCAGAAAGCCATGCGTCGGGCACAGATTCCCATCAGGTATTCGGAGGGGTTTAATCCACACCAGATCATGTCTTTTGCGTCGCCCCTGGGGGTTGGGATAACCAGCAGCGGCGAGTACATGGATGTTGAGCTGAAGGAGGAGATCGATCCGGATCAGGCGATGGAAACTCTGAACGGCACCATGGTGGAGGGCGTTCGGATTTTGGATTTCTTCTATCTTCCGGATGGCTATGAGAACGCCATGTCCAGCGTGAAGGCTGCCGCCTACCGGCTCAATTACAAGCATCCCGAGCAGTGTCCCTTCTCCCTTCAGGAAATGCAGGAGTTTCTGCGGGATTTTTATATCAATCCGACGGAGATCATGATTGTGAAAAAGACCAAAAAGGGCGAACGGGAGCTGGATCTGAAGCCTCTGATTTACCGGTTTGAGGTAAAGAACGATGCGAATGAAAACGATGCGAATGGGACGCTTTTCTATGAGCTGTTTGTCTCGACGGGCAGCGTGGACAATATCAAGCCGGAACTGGTGCTTTTTCATTTCCACCAGTCTATCGGGCTGCCGGCGGAGGAGATCGATATGTTTATTCATAGAGAGGATCTCTACACGCTTCTGGATCAGGAGTTTGTTCCTCTCGACCATATCCGGGTGACCGCGGAACAGCAGTGAGGAAGAATATTGAGGGAGAATATGGACAGAGACAGCAGATGTGTGGTAACGGAGATGACCTTCCGTGGAAAACGGTTCCGGGTGCTTCTCGTTACCGACGAACGGGGAAGGGAGCGAGAGATTCTCTGTGAGGATACCGGCGCAAGATCCCTGGTAGGCGATATCTATACGGGAAAAGTGGAGCGGGTCATGAAGGGCATCTGTGCCGCCTTTGTAAAGATTGCTGACGGCCGGACGGTGTTTCTTCCGCTGGAAGATGCCGTCGGGTGCGTTTACACTCGTAAGGAGGGCAAGCGGGAGGAGCTCTGCGGCGGAGACGAAATCCTGCTTCAGATCTCGAGGGATCCCGTGGGCACGAAGGACGCGGTGGCTACCTGCAACCTGTCTTTCGGCGGAAGGTTTGTGACGCTGACCACAGCGAAGAAGAGCCACGGCATTTCCAGAAAACTCTCTAAGGGGGAGCGTCAGCGCTGGAAGGAATTTCTGGTTACTTATGACAAGTATCCTTTCGGTATCATCATCCGCACTGAGGCGGCAAAGGCCGGAGAGGAGGCCGTGAGAGCGGAGCTGGAAGAACTGGCTGGCAAAGTGAAAACATTTCTTCGCACCGCCGTCCATCAGACCGGTGGACAGCTTCTTTTGCGGGGGGAAGGACCTCTGGAAAAGCGTGCGAAACAGTTTCTTCGTCAGGGCGAGGGAGCGGTACAGACAGATCTTTCGGAATTTTACCGGGAGCTGGCTTTCGGGATGGACGTTGAAGAGGGAAAACTTCTTCTCTATGGGGATTCTTCCTACGAACTCTACAAGCTGGCAGGAATTCCCACCATTCTGGAGCGGGCTCTGGGCAGAAAGGTCTGGATGGACTCCGGCGCTTATCTGGTCATTGATCCCACGGAGGCACTGACAGCCATCGACGTGAACAGCGGAAGAAACCAGCGGCAGCCGAAGGGCAGTGACACGGATATGGAGGAATATCATTTTCGGATCAACCTGGAGGCGGCGGAGGAGATTGCCCGGCAGCTTCGCCTGCGGAATATCAGCGGCATGATTCTGGTGGATTTTATCAACATGCGTTCCGAGGAACACCGCAGCCGGGTGCTTCAGTGTCTGCGGCATGCTGTGACAGAGGATGCGGCCGGTGTTCAGGTGCTGGATTACACCCGGCTGCAACTGGTGGAACTGACCCGCAAAAAGACGTATCCGCCTCTGGCAAGGCAGATTTGTCCTTGCGAAAAGGCGTCAGGGTAATATGATTCAGAGTGATATGGTATAGTTAGTTCTAATTTAATATTCATTGAGAGACAGGAGGGACAGTCATGACAAATCAGAAACCTGTGCCGGGGACCGGCGGAGATCACTACATTCCTTATGAGAAACGGGCGGGAGAGACGTCGGTGGTCTACTTTACCAGAGACCTCTCCGCGGAGGGACTGGCGAAAATCTTTGCGCGCGTCAACAGCGGGCTGACCGGGAAAGTGGGTGTTAAACTCCATACCGGAGAGCCTCAGGGACCGAATATCATTCCCCGTCCCTGGGTGGAATCCCTGATGAAAAAGGAATTGCCCGCAGCAGCGATTGTGGAGACAAACACTTATTATGAGGGCGGCCGTTACACGACGGAAGAGCACCGCAAGACGTTAAAGATTAACGGGTGGACTTTCTGCCCGGTAGATATCATAGACGAGGACGGAACGGCAATGCTGCCAGTTAACGGGGGCAAGTGGTTCTCAGAGATGAGTATGGGGAAGAATATCCTGAACTACGATTCTCTTTTTGTCCTTACCCACTTCAAGGGGCATTCCAAAGGCGGATTCGGCGGATCCAACAAGAATATCGGTATCGGCTGTGCCGATGGACGCATTGGAAAGGCGATGATTCACACCACGCCGGGATCCGATGATATGTGGGATATTTCCGACGAGGAGTTCATGGAGCGCATGACGGAATCGGCCAAGGCGGTGGCGGATCATTTCAGCGGCCATATCAGCTATGTGAACGTGATGCGGAACATGTCGGTATCCTGCGACTGCGAGGGCGTGGCGGCGGAGCCGGTGGTAACGCCCAATATCGGTATTCTGGCGTCGAAGGATATTCTGGCCATCGACCAGGCCTCCGTGGATCTTGTCTACGCCTTAAAGGAGGAAGATCATCACGCTCTGGTGGAGCGGATGGAGTCCCGCCACGGACTGCGGCAGCTGACCTACATGAAGGAGCTGGGCATGGGAAACGACTGTTACCGGCTGATTGACATCGACCATGGGGATCAGGAACTTTCCCTTTCGGATGCGGTGCGGGATGTGGTTCCTTTCCGGGTATGAGCGCTTGCTCTTACTGTTTGTGCTCCGGGGTATGATTTCTGCCCCGGAGTTTGCTGTTTATATGCCAAAAAGCCGTAAAAAACACGTGCGATTTTATACAAATTATGATAATATACCTTTATATGTGTAATTTTAGCGGGATTTTCCAGACCGTGAGTTACAGGAGAAAAAGGAGGATTTTGACAAATGGACAGTCATACACTGCAGATTCTGATCGCCATGATCATCTATATGGCGGCGGTCATTTTTATCGGCGTGTTTTTCGCAAAGAGAGCGAACAAGAGCTCTGAAAATTATTTTCTTGGAGGGAGATCCCTGGGACCGTGGGTAACGGCCATGAGCGCGGAGGCTTCGGATATGAGCGGATGGCTTCTGATGGGACTTCCCGGCGTGGCTTACTGGAGCGGCCTTGCAGACGCTTTCTGGACGGCTGCCGGCCTTGCCGTGGGAACTTACCTTAACTGGCTCATCGTCTCAAAGAGACTGCGCCGCTACAGTATCCGGGCCAACAATTCCATCACGCTTCCGGAATTTTTCTCCAACCGCTTCCGTGAGGAGAAGAAAGTCATCATGACGCTGGCCGCGCTGTTTATTCTGATTTTCTTTACCGTTTACGCGGCAAGCTGCTTCGTAACCTGTGGCAAACTGTTCTCCACTCTGTTCGGAGCTCCCTATGTGGCAATGATGATCGTAGGGGCAGTCTTCGTGCTGCTTTATACGATTCTCGGCGGTTTCCTTGCGGAGAGCGCGTCGGATTTCATGCAGAGTATCGTCATGATCTGTGCCCTGGCGGTTATCGTGGTTATCAGTACGGTGCATGCGGGAGGACTTGGGGCTGTTATTGAAAATGCGAAGGAAATTCCGGGATTTCTTGAGTTCTTTGGCATTGCCAATCCCTCCCTGAACGAGGCGGGACGGCAGATTGTGGAAAACGGGGCGCCGCTTTTTGGCGCTGCCTCCGATTACGGCTGGCTGAATGTCTGCTCTATGCTGGCCTGGGGTCTCGGATATTTCGGTATGCCTCAGGTGTTGCTTCGTTTCATGGCGATCCGCAGAGAGAGCGAGCTGAAGATGTCCAGAAGAATCGCTATGGTATGGGTGCTGATTTCCCTGTCTGTGGCTGTGTTTATCGGTATTGTGGGAAGAGAGATTTTCCCGACTATGCATCTGACCGCAACAGATGCTGAGAATATCTTTGTCACGCTGGCGGAATCTTTCCTGCCGCCGATTCTGGCAGGATTCGTGATGGCCGGAATTCTTGCGGCCACCATCAGTTCGTCGGATTCCTATCTGCTGATCGCAGCATCTGCTTTCGCGAAGAACATCTATCAGGGACTGTTCCGCAAGAAGGCTACCGACAGGGAGGTTATGAATGTATCCCGTATCACTCTGTTGGCCATCGCCATTGTGGCGATCTTTATCGCCATGGATGAGGACAGCGTGATTTTCCAGATTGTGTCTTTCGCCTGGGCGGGATTCGGTGCGACCTTCGGACCGCTGATGCTGTTCTCCCTGTTCTGGAAGCGGATCAACCGGGCAGGAGCCATCGCCGGTATGGTAAGCGGCGCCGGTATGGTATTCCTCTGGAAACTGGTAATTTCCAATCTCGGAGGAGCCTTTGCGATCTATGAACTGCTTCCGGCATTCATCTTCTCATCCATCTGTATCGTGGTAGTTTCCCTCGCCACGAAAGCTCCTTCCAGAGAGATCCAGGAGGACTTTGAGGCGGTTAAGGTTCAGCAGGACGAGTAAAAAAATAAGCAAAAAATAACCGGCAGGAATCCGCATTTTCCCTTGACGGAGGCGGATTCCTGTGCTATTATACATGAGTATGCCGCACAGTGAGGTCTTGAAGTCTGCCCTCGGGCAGCACCATAACTGGCGAGTAATGATAAGAGGAGGTGCCATATGTACGCAATTATTGCAACAGGTGGTAAGCAGTACAAAGTATCCGAAGGCGATATCATTACCATTGAAAAACTTGGAATTGAAGCCGGAGAGAAAGTTACCTTTGATCAGGTACTTGCAGTCAGCGGGGATGATCTGAAGATTGGAAATCCTACCGTTGATGGAGCGACTGTCGACGCAACTGTCGTAAAGGAAGGCAGAGGCAAGAAGGTCATCGTTTACAAGTACAAGAGAAAGACCGGCTACCACAAGAAGAATGGACACAGACAGTCCTATACCCAGGTTAAGATTGAAAAGATCAACGCTTAATGCAGGGTATTTGTCATGATATCTATTACTGTATGTAAGGACAAGGCCAGAGGGTATCGGGAACTGCGCTGCGAAGGCCATGCGCTCTTCGGATATCGGGGCAGCGATGTGGTGTGCGCGGCGGTCTCTGTGCTGGTCATCAATACCATCAACGGTATTGAGCAGTTCACGGAGGATGCTTTTACGCTGGATACCTGGTCGGAGGATGAGATGGATTCCTCCAGAAAGCCTTTTTGCAGAAAGAAAGGCAGAAAGGACCGATGGCAGGAGGAGCGAAATCACATCGACGTGAAGTTTACGGAGCCTGTGTCGGAGCGTACAACGCTTCTTATGGATGTCCTCATGCAGGGCTTGACGGAAATTCAAAGCGAGTACGGCGAGTCGTACGTCACAGTTACAATCAAGGAGGTGTAGAGTGATGTTAAAGTTGAACCTTCAGTTTTTCGCTCATAAAAAGGGAGTAGGTTCTACCAAGAACGGAAGAGATTCCGAGTCCAAGAGACTTGGAGCAAAGAGAGCAGACGGTCAGTTCGTTAAGGCTGGAAACATCTTATACAGACAGCGCGGAACCAAGATTCATCCGGGCGTCAATGTGGGCAAGGGCGGAGACGATACTCTGTTTGCGCTGACCGACGGAATTCTGCGTTTCGAGCGCAAGGGCCGGGACAAGAAGCAGGCCAGCGTCTATCCCGTAGCTGCAGAAAACTAATCTGTTCTTTCAAAAGATCCGACTCTTGGGGCCGGATCTTTTTTGTACAATAAAGGAGTTATCAAATGTTTGCGGACAGAGCAAAAATTATCATAAAATCCGGCAAGGGAGGCGATGGCCATGTGAGCTTCCGCCGGGAAAAATATGTTCCTGATGGAGGCCCTGACGGCGGCGACGGCGGCAAAGGAGGCGACGTGATCTTCGTCGTGGATGAGGGGCTGAACACGCTGACGGACTACCGGCACCGCAGAAAATTCGCCGCGGGCGCGGGAGAGGAAGGCGGCAAGCGCAACTGCCACGGCAAGAAGGGGGCGGATCTGATCTTAAAGGTTCCCGAGGGGACCGTGATCAAGGACGCCCTTACCGGGAAAGTGATCGCCGACATGTCCGGGGACAACCGAAGACAGGTCATCCTGAAGGGTGGACGGGGCGGTCTGGGTAACCAGCATTTTGCCACCTCCACCATGCAGGCGCCGAAGTATGCTCAGCCGGGCGGAGAGGCCATGGAGCTGGAGGTGCTTCTGGAGTTGAAGGTCATCGCGGATGTGGGGCTTGT
>CASECT010000104.1 GCA_949286525.1 uncultured Eubacteriales bacterium
GGCGGACAGCAACGACATTTATTCCTATGGCTATGCGTTTACGTCCGGGGATCTGGACGCGGCGGTGAAGTCGCTGGCCGACATTCTGCCGGATATGCTGCTTCTGGCGGAGCGGGAGAAGGCCTGCCAGCTCATGGCGGCCGAGATCGAGAAGACCCGCCGCCGGGTGAACGCGCTGGAGCATGTGATCATCCCAGAGGCCCAGCAGAATATCAAATATATCACCATGAAGCTGGATGAGAATGAGAGAAGCACCCAGATCCGTCTGATGAAGGTGAAGGATATGATGCTGGAGGAAGCCCATCATTACAAAGAGAGGCAGCAGGCGTATTCATAAAAAGATAGCTGACAGAATGGTTACAGAAAAATTCCGGGATAAGGAAGCTTACGCTTCGCTGTCCCGGAATTGTTGATTTTATGGACAGGAACGGGTTATACTGAAAATACAGAACCAGGTGCGCTTCTGCCAAGGGAGGGCAGATTCACGGCAGCAGGCCCGGCGGCATATACTATTGCAAAAAGGATATTTTCATGAATCCTTATGACGGGAACCAACCCTTTTTCAACCATTATCAGCCATATCCGTTTTACCCTTTTCTGCCTTGGGCGGACGAGAAAACGCGCGATAGGCGAAGGTTTCAGGAACTGTATCCTTCCCTGGCTCGACAGATTCAGCCGCTGGTAGAGGAGGCCTGCGACCGGATGGAATATGAGGGAAGCCTTATGTTTGACGAGTATCCGGACCGGCTGTTGCTTCGCCGTCTGAGCCGGCGCATCTGTGACAAGCTGGATAAGGAAAACTATCGGGATGACCTGATGATGCAGGAAGCCGCAGGGCCGGAATGGCTGGAGGATTTGGTGACGGTACTGCTTTTGAATGAAATGTATCAGCGCCGCTGCCGGAGGCGGGAACGGCGGTTCGGCAGAGAGTTCTGAGCAGGCCGGCGCGCCGGAAAAATGAAAAGGTGGGCGGGATCGGTGAAAGCAGGCGTCTGAGGACGGGAGCGCCGGTCCCTGCTGACAGAAAGGAAATACGAATGAGAGAAAGGTATACGGATACTCCGGAAAAGGAAGCGGACCGCTATCTGGCGCTCTGTGATATGTGGAGGGAAAAATATCTGGAGCTGGACAGGAAGGAACTGCAGAAGCGCTTTTGCCTGGATGGTGGCGGGGAGGCGCAGTACATCGTTTATTTTCACCAGCGTTACCGGATTGACCAGCGGACAGGCATGCTGACGCTGGAGGCGGATCCGGAGCGGGAGCTTTCATTCAACACGGTGATGACGATTTATCATCTTTTTTATTACGCAAAGCCCCAGGCGAAGGTGTCCGGGCGTTTCGTTCCCTTCCGGGAGGTGAAGCGGGCGGCGCCCTTTGACGCGGCTTTTAAAAGAAACGTGCTGGATGCGGCGGCCCGGACCTTCGACGGTCATCTGGCAGAGCTTCACCGGGCTTGCCAGGCTCTGGGCGGGGAGCCGCTGAAACAGGGAGACGCAGGCTATGAGATCCGGGCCTTCGACTGTATGCCGCTGCAGTTTATTTTCTGGGATGGAGACGATGAATTTCCGGCCCAGGCCAATATCCTGTTCGACGCGGACATTACGGATTTTCTCCATGAGGAGACAGTCGTATGCGTGGGGGATGAGCTGTTCCGGCGTCTCGTGGAGGAGTCTGGGCTTACGGATGTGAAAAGACCTTTTGGAGACAGATAAGATAAGAGAGAAAAAAGGGGCCGTCCGCTATCCGCGGGCGGCAGCCCATTGTCTGGTGCGGGAAAGAGCGTCTGCCAGACCGCCCGCGTCGATATCCCTTGCCACGTAATCCGCGGCGGCCTGGACCTCTGGCATGGCATTGCCCATGGCGACGCCGAAGGCAGCCCGGCGGATCAGGGAAATGTCGTTCATGCTGTCGCCTATGGCGGCCACATCTTCCCAGGAGGCGTGGAAATATTCCAGAATCCGCGCCGCGCCCATATCCTTGCCGTTTTCCTTTGGAATAATATCTGCTCCGCCCATCTCATCGCCCATGTAGAGAAGCCGGGTCTCCGGAAAATGCTCCTGGACATCCGCAATGGCCTCCTTCGTGTCAGCCAGGAAGAAGGAAGGCCGCCTGCTTGTGTAAAGGGCCAGGAAGGCGTCCCCGCCCTCAGGCTTTATCTGGCGGTTGCGGTTAATCGGAAGAGAGCGGAAACGTTCCGGATTGGAGGTGCACCAGCTGCCTTCGAAGCCGGAAACCAGGCAGTAGCCTTTTTCCACCACATAATCCAGAATCCGTTTCTGCAGATCGAAATCGAAATATTTTTCCCATAGAAGCTGGCCCTCCGCCTCGATGATGGCTCCGTTGGAGCTTACCAGTCCGTCCGGCGTGAAACGGTTCTGAAATTCTGCCGGCAGATCGCCTGTCCGGAAAGCGCGGCCGCTGGCCAGGAATACGCGGAAGCCGTCGCTCTTCAGTGCCTCAAGAGCCTGGAGCGCGTCCTCGGGGACGGACCAGGTGCGGTGGCTGAAAATGGTGTTGTCATAATCAATAAAAAATAAAGGCTTCATAGTACGTTTCTCCTCTTGTGATTTCTGTCATCTATTATATCCCTTTTGAGACAGGAAAGGAACTATGGAATCTCGATAAAATGTAAAAGATAATGTAAAAGATCTGATATAGAAATGTAAAATGACAGAACGTTCCGGGTGTGCTATAATATGGAAGAAGAAAAAAAGCCCCATTTTCACCTGTTTTTCGGCGTTTTGCTCCATGAATCAGGTATTTACAAATTCAAAGATTATGGTATACTGGTTAGGACCGAAAAGGAATAGTTTCGGGCAAAAACAGACAAGATAGACATCAGAGCGCCCGGTCTCAGGCGCGGGACACGCCGGAAGAGAACGGCGGAAAGAGCGCGGATTGAGCTTAGATGATAGAGATAACTGGAAACAGAGACGAAAAGAGCTGGGAGAAGTTATGGATCAGTATGTGATTAAAGGCGGCAGCCCACTCGTAGGAGAAGTGGAGATCGGCGGCGCGAAGAATGCGGCTTTGGCGATTCTTGCGGCAGCCATTATGACGGACGAGACGGTAGTGGTAGAGAATCTTCCGGATGTACGGGATATCAACGTCCTTCTGGAAGCGATGCAGAAGATTGGCGCGTATGTGGATCGGATCGATCGGCATACGGTGAAGATAAATGGTTCCCAGATAGGGGATTTCAGCGTGGATTACGAGTATATCAAGCGGATCCGTGCCTCCTACTATCTGCTGGGAGCCCTGCTTGGAAAGTATAAGCGGGCGAAGGTTCCCCTTCCGGGCGGCTGCAATATTGGAAGCCGTCCCATTGATCAGCACCTGAAGGGCTTCCGCGCTCTGGGCGCTGACGTGAAGATTGAGTATGGGTTTATTATGGCGGAGGCGGAGAGACTGCGCGGAAGCCATATTTATCTGGATGTGGTTTCCGTGGGAGCCACCATCAACATTATGATGGCGGCCGCTATGGCGGAAGGAAATACCGTCATCGAGAACGCGGCCAAGGAGCCCCATGTGGTAGACATGGCGAACTTCCTGAACAGCATGGGTGCGAATATCAAGGGAGCAGGTACGGATATCATCCGTATCCGCGGCGTAGAGAAGTTCCATGGCACAGAGTATCCGATTATTCCGGACCAGATTGAGGCGGGCACCTTTATGTTCGCCGCCGCGGTCACCCGAGGCGACGTGACGGTGAAGAATGTGATCCCCAAGCATCTGGAGGCGGCGACCTCGAAGCTTCTGGAGATTGGCTGCGAGATCGAGGAGCTGGACGACGCGGTGCGCGTGGTCTGCTCTAAAGGGCTGAAGTGCACCAATGTGAAGACCCTTCCTTATCCGGGCTTTCCTACAGACATGCAGCCGCAGATTACGGTGGCTCTGGCGCTGGCGAGAGGCAGCAGCATTGTCACGGAGAGTATTTTCGAGAACCGGTTCAAGTATGTGGATGAGCTGGCGCGCATGGGCGCGAATATTAAAGTAGAGGGTAATACGGCCATTATCGACGGGGTGGAGCGCTTTACGGGCGCGCAGGTGTCCAGCCCGGATCTGCGGGCCGGCGCCGCGCTGGTGCTTGCCGGCCTGGCTGCGGATGGGATCACCATCGTGGACGATATCCATTACATTGAGCGCGGCTATGAGCGCTTTGACGAGAAGCTTCGCAGCCTGGGAGCTGAGATCGAGAAGGTGTCAGACGAGCGGGCGATCCAGAAATTCCGCCTGCGGGTAGGCTGAGTCTGTTTCAGGTTGACAAACCTGGAAAAGTAGTGTAATGTAGTGCACGTGATAGGCAAATTGAATATTGTAAGAATTTTCTCTTATTCAGAGTGATGGAGATACAAAGGATCTGTGAAGTCACGGCAACCCCGCGCAGCGGAAGGTGCCAACCTGAGCGAGTTTAATCGAACAATAAGAGGATTT
>CASECT010000105.1 GCA_949286525.1 uncultured Eubacteriales bacterium
CACTGCAATTTTTGTGATCCACGAGAGATTTAATTGTTTCGTATTTGCTTTGCGCTTCCATTTTTAGTTGAATCCTTTCCATTATGACAAAACCTCTTTCTGTAAAGTAATAAGACTTTATCATAATACTATATTTTTCGGCGGGACAAAATCATATGTGGTTTATTGAGACATTATCATAAATGGTTCAGACAACTTTGCAAAATAGTGAAGAAAAGTGTTGACAGAAATGATCCAATATAGTATATTAGTCAAGTCGGTAACGACAAGCTGGCGTGGCACAGGTGGTAGCGCACCTCATTGGTAGTGAGGAGGTCACGAGTTCGACTCTCGTCGCTAGCTGGATCAGCTTCGAAGGAAGCAGGCAGGAAACCAATTCCCTACCCGATGTGGACGGGCGGGAGTTGGTTTCTTGCGTTTTGAACACAGAATTTACAGAATATGGATTACGACACCGGAGGAGATACAAAAGCGATGACGAAAAAACCGTTTGTTACGAAGGAAAAGATCGAGGAGATTGCAAAGGAGATTCCCACACCTTTTCATCTGTACGATGAGCGGGGGATCCGGGAAAACGCTCAGGCGGTAAAGGAAGCCTTCGCCTGGAATAGAGGGTTCCGGGAGTATTTTGCGGTAAAGGCGAACCCCAATCCTTTCCTGATCAATATTCTCAGAGAATACGGATGCGGCACGGACTGCTCTTCCCTGACGGAGTTGATGCTGTCCCACGAGCTGGGGGTAAAGGGGGAGGAGATCATGTTTTCCTCCAACGATACGCCGGCGGAGGAGTTTTGCTACGCAGATGAGATCGGCGCCACCATCAATCTGGATGACTTTACCCACATTCAGTTTCTGGAGGATACGATCGGTCATATCCCCGAGACTATCAGCTGCCGCTACAATCCCGGAGGCGTCTATACCATCAGCAACGGCATCATGGACAACCCCGGCGACGCGAAATACGGTTTTACAAAGGAACAGCTCTTTGAGGGCTATCAGCTGCTGCGCAAGAAGGGGGCAAAGAGATTCGGACTGCATTCCTTCCTGGTCAGCAATACGGTAACCAACGACTATTACCCCAGCCTGGCAAAGACACTCTTTGAGCTGGTGGTAGAACTGAAGGAGAAGACTGGTATTGAGATTTCCTTCATCAATCTCTCCGGCGGCGTAGGTATTGCTTACCGGCCGGATCAGACGCCAAACGATATCCGTGTTATCGGAGAAGGCGTTCGGAAAGTATACGAGGAGGTTCTCGTGCCGGCAGGTCTTGGCGATGTGGCGATTTACACGGAAATGGGACGTTTTATGACGGGCCCCTACGGCGCGCTGGTAACGAAGGCGATCCATGAGAAACACATTTACAAGGAGTATATCGGCGTGGACGCCTGCGCGGTTAATCTGATGCGCCCGGCTATGTATGGAGCGTACCATCACATTACCGTATTAGGCAAGGAGGATGCTCCCTGTGATCACAAGTATGATGTGACCGGCTCCCTCTGTGAGAACAACGACAAGTTTGCTGTTGATCGGATGCTTCCGAAGATTGACATGGGCGATTATCTGTATATTCATGGTACGGGAGCTCATGGATACGCTATGGGCTACAACTATAACGGCAAGCTGAAATCGGCGGAAGTTCTCCTGAAAGAGGACGGTTCCTTCCAGATGATCCGTCGGGCGGAGACGCCGCAGGATTACTTTGCCACCTTTGACTGCTTTGACATCATTAAGGGGCTGATTCGGTAAAAAAATACATTTTTCACTGGACAGAAAAGCAAACTTATTATATACTAAATTTCGTTGATGATCTTCATCAGCGAATGCGCCGGTGTGTCGGAATTGGCAGACGAGGCAGACTCAAAATCTGTTTGTGGCAACGCAGTGCGGGTTCAAGTCCCGCCACCGGCATTTTTCACAAAAAATCGAACGTAAAAGGAAAACCCGGAAAGCCTGTAAAAAGGTTCTCCGGGATTTCTTTATCCATGAAATATCGCCGGAAATTTACCGGAAACTAACATTTGTAAAATCCGGATATTATAGTATAATGTAAGAAAAACAAAAGATACCTTGCATATGTTATAGATAAACAGATATAGAGAACGAGAAGAGGTGTTTGTTCTATGAAGTTTAAGAAGATTAGCGACACGACGATTCGCTGCATTATCTCTCAGCAGGAAATGTGGGAGAAAGGGATAGAGATTGATGATTTTCTGGATCACAGAGACAAGACGGAGGAGTTTCTCCGGGATATTGTGGAGCGGGCCCGAGACGAGCTGGATATGGACACCATCGGTCATGCCTTCAGCGTGCAGATGTCGGTGCTCCGGTCCGGAGATATTTCCCTTCTGATTGTGGAAGACGAGGAGGGGACGATGCAGCATCGGCTGGAGGATTTTCGGGAGCGGCTTCTGGGATTCCAGAAGATTATGCAGGAAGCCCAGAAGATGGCGGAGCAGGCCGCGGAGGCGGGAAAGAAGGCAGGAGCGCTTGAGAAGAGCAATCTGTCTGAGGAGAGCGATCCGTCCGGGGAGACAACAGATTCCCCAAAGGATACGGCACAGAATCCCGAAAGTACACAGTCTTCCCGGGACACGTCCCCGGTCAGTGAGGATGCCGCCAGAGGCAGGACAAAGGATGAGACATCGGAGACTGGGAAGGAGCAGAGTGAGGAGAGAGAAATGCCGGTATGGGTAGTACAGAACTCGATGGAGGAGGTTCTAAGGTTGTGCAGGCAGCTGACAGACCGCAGGATCTATTCCTCCCGTCTGTATAAGTATCAGGATCAGTACTATCTTCGTCTGGAATTTGCTCACAGGAAAAAGGATATCACAGATGCCATCATGACGCTGTCGGAATTCTGCAGTTTCGCTTTTACGGAAGAGCAGGGTGGATTTGCCGTTGAGGAACACGGGCAGATGCTCGTGGCCGAGGATGCGGTTTCCAAGCTGGGCGGTCTGTAATACATAAAGAGAAAAGCAAAAAACGGACGAGAGAAGACAGATACATATGAAAAGAAAATTGAGTTTTGACAAACACATTGACAAGGATGTGGTGCTTTGCCGTACCACCAACCACAGGGTCAGCCAGCGGACAACGGAGGTGCTGGTAAACAACGCGATCCCCTTTACTAAGCACTGGAAACATGTCCCCTTTTTCAAGAGGGAGAAGTATCACGGAGCCAGTGAGGTGTGTGTGATAAGAATCAACCGCAATACCTATTCCAAAGCCAGAAGGGCGCTGCGGTATATGGAGGAGCGGGACCGGAAACGGCTGCTGGTCAATGTGATCTGAACTTGTAACATACCGAAGGGTAAATCAGAAAAGGAATCCCGGGGAGGGATTCCTTTTTCGATATCTGCATTTGTCAAAACCGTGCTGCCGGAATTGCTTTTTCCAAAACCGTGCTTCTGGAAAATTCCTTTGCGAAAGCATACCGCAGGACATTTACCAGACCATCTGGGCCAGCGCCACCAGAAGAGGTATGGTTATCAGAGAAAGAATCGTGGAAATGACCACGGTCTCCACGGCGTAGGGATAATCCCTGTCGTGAAGGTGGGCGTAGACCGCCACGTTGGAGCCCACCGGGCAGGCGGCGGCGATCAGAATCGCCATTTTCAGTTCCATGTATTCGCCAGGCAGCAGAGACAGCAGAACCAGGGTAATCAGCGGGATCAGAACCAGCCGCACCGCGGACACGCCGTAGAGCGCTTTCTTTTTGAACATGGCGGCGACGTTGGTCTGTGCCAGGTAAATGCCGATGGTAAACATGGCAATCGGCGTGTTGCACCCTGACAGAAAGTTGACGCATTGCAGCAGGATATGGGGCATGGCGATGCCGCTGAAGTAGAAAAACAGACCGATCAGGATCGCGATCATAAAGGGGGCGGTCATGACTTTCCTGAAGGAAAGCTTGCCCTTTCCGCCCGTAAGAAGATCCACCCCGTAGGTCCACTGCAGCAGGTTCAGGAAGGCGATGAAGGCCGCCACGTAGAAGGTGGCCCCGTCGCTGATGCAGGCGGTAATCAGCGGGACACCGAAGAATCCCGCGTTGGAGAAAGCACTGGCAAAATTTGCCACAGCGTCCTTCTTGAAAAAGATCCTGGAGATCAGGATAGCAGTGCCCAGTGTAACCGCCGCGGCGACAGCGCTGATCAGAAGACCAATGGTGGCCTGAAGCGTCTGCTCAACCAGAAAGCCCTTGATGATGACGCAGGGCAGGCAGAGGTAGATCAAGATATTGGCCAGGCTGCGGGAGCCTTCCAGGGAAATTTTCTTCCCCTTGAACATCAGGTAGCCGGCTGCCATCAGCAGCGCCATGATGACCAGCTGCTGAAGTAAGATGACTGCGATTGACATTTTTTATTCCCCCATCAGATACGGTTTCAGGTTGCGGAATACATGGCGGTAGGCGTCCGTGTACATATGGATGCCCTCGATGGTGTATTCCTCCTTCAGATCGTCGTTCCCGTCGGTCAGACCGTCGTTGACGTTGATAAAGTGATAGCCGAATTCCGCCGCCAGTTTCTCCATCTCGGCGTTGACCAGGGCCAGATTTTTCTTGTTGCGCACCTGGAACATAAAGGTGGAGTAGAATGGTCGATCGGGCATGTGATCGTTGACCGGGTAGTAAGCCATCATGTAGACTTCCGCGTCGGGAAGTTGTTTCCTGCACCGGGTCAGAATTTTCCGGTAGTTGCCCAAGAGCCGTTCCATCCATTTCTCCCCGTACTGGGGTCCCATATCGTTGGTGCCGATATTGATGAAAATTTTCGACGGCTCCAGATCCAGAAGCTGCGTGTCGATATTTTCGAGAAAATCATCGGTGGTAAAGCCGCCGATGCCCCGGTTGTAGACCGGCTCCATAAATCCCGCGTCCATGCACATCTCGCAGATCGGGAATTGCTCCATCAGAGAAGAGCCGGTAAAAAGAATGCCGCCTTTTTTTGCGATTGCATTCAGCTGTTTGAAATTCTTTACCTTCTTGTTCTGCTCTTGCCGCATCTGGGCCTGCATGGCGTCGCCCATCTTTTTCATGGCCTTTGCCTGCTCCTCGTCCATCCCCTCTGGAAGCTGTCCGAATCCGTTTTCCTTGTCCATTGTAAACTCCTCCTTTTGCGCGTAGCTTTTCTGAAAACCATTATATCCCATCCGGGAGAAATAGTATAATATGAAATTTTTCTATCTATATCACTTGAAAATTATATAAAAAAGATATTTAATAAAAATATAAGAAATTTTGGAGAAGGAGGGAAAGAGATGCAGTCCTGGAATCAGATCAACAGTTTTGTGGCGGTGGCCCGGACGGAGAACATGTCCGAGGCGGCGGAACTTTTACACATTTCCCAGCCATCCCTGAGCCAGACTATTAAGCGGCTGGAGGAGGAACTGGGGTTTCTGCTGTTCGAGCGCAGGGGAAAACGCCTGGTCTTAAATGAGAACGGAAAAATTATGCTGCGTGCGGCCCGGAATATGGAGGAAATCTATCGGGGAGCCCTGACGGAGATTGAGGAGAAAAATGCCAGAGCCCACCGGGAGGTGTCCATCTACATCGGCTGCGCGTCCATGCATCTGCCCCAGATGCTGCAGTTTCTGAAGAACCGGACCCCGCAGATTAAGTACCATATCTTTCAGTGGAGAGAGAAGGGAACCCAGGAGAACGATATCGACGTGATCGCTCTGGACGGGCGGGCAGAGGACTATTTTTCCGGGGAAAATCATATTTATGAGGGAAGGCGTTACGAGGTGCTCTTTGAGGAGGAGATCGTTTTGGCACTTCCGGCGGACCATCCGCTGGCGGAGCGGGAACATCTGAAGCTGGCGGATGTGCTGGGGGAGGATTTCATCTGTCTCAATGAGAACTGGGCGCTGGGGGCGATTGTTCAGAAGAATCTTGCACTGGCGGCGAAGAAACCGGAGGCGGCCATGTGGGTGGACAATCCGAGCCTGATGCGGGAATTGCTCAAGAGCGGCCAGGGGATGGCGCTGGTTCCCGCCGTCTCCTGGAAAGGCTTCGGGGAGGATTTTGTGCGGATGAAAAAGTTGGAGGATTTTGATGTCCGGCGGACGGTCTGTCTCCGCTATCCCCAGGGAAAATACATTACCAGGGAGGAGCGGGCCTGCATGGACGGCATCCGTGAGTACTTTGAGAAGGTGCAGCAGAAGGCGGAACAGGCAGGGGAAGCTTGAACAGGTCGGGGATACTTGAGCGGGCCGGGGATACTTAAGAAAACCTGAGATAATATATAGGATTAACATTATAAAGATATTTTAAATTGTAATTGGACGATAATAAAGAACTCCCTTAAAATGTAGGAGAAAGGTATTTTTGCATTTTACAGGAGGGAGTTTTTATGACAAGAAAGAGGAAGAAAATTGTGATGATTGTTGTGATTGTGGTTGTTGTGCTGGCCATTCTGCAGATGGTTCTTCTGGGACTGCTGGGCGGCATGGGGCCGTTGAAGGGGCTTCAGGAAATGCGGATGAAGCGTCTGCCGGGAAACGCCGAGGAGTATGATTTCGCCAATCTGGAGGAGAACAAGTACAGCCCCATGGAAGGGGAGACCATGTTTGCCCTCGGATCTTCCGTGACTTACGGCGCGGCCTCCATGGAACAGGCGGTGGGCGAGTACCTCTGTACACGGCTTGGTATGGATCTGGTCAAGGAGGCGGTCAGCGGCACGACGCTGGTGGATAATGGCAGTTCCTCCTATGTGAGCCGTATGAAAAATAATCTGGATCCGGATGCGGACTGCGACGTATTTCTGGTACAGCTCTCCACCAACGACGCGACCCAGAAAAAAGAGCTGGGGGAGATCAGCGACAGCACAGAGCTGGAGGATTTTGACACCCAGACCGTCATCGGGGCCATCGAGTACATCATCAACTACGCCCATCAGACCTGGGACTGTCCGGTGGTCATGTACACGGGAAGCTACTATGACAATGACCGCTACGCGGCTATGGTGGATGCGGCGCTGCAGCTGCAGGATAAATATAACTATTTCTTTGTGATCGATCTATACACCGACGAAGAGTTTAATGATATCTCCGATGAGGAGCGCGATCTGTATATGAACGATGACATCCATCCCACCCGTGCCGGGTATTCCCAGTGGTGGGGACCGGAGATGGAGACACAGATGATTCTTCTGTACTACAATAATTTCACGGCTCTGAAACTGGAAGGAAACAGTGAGGAGTACGATATGGCAAATCTCACAAAGATGGAGAACAGCCCTCTGGACGGCGGCACGCTCTTCGCGCTGGGATCCTCGGTAACCTACGGTTCCGGCTCCATGGAGCAGGCTGTGGGCGAGTATCTCTCGACACGGTTTGGCATGAATCTGGTCAAGGAGGCGGTCAGCGGCACGACCCTGGTCAATCAGAACGACACTTCCTATGTGAGCAGAATCTCGAATTTTGACACGCAGGCTCAGTGTGATCTGTTCCTCTGTCAGCTTTCCACCAACGATGCTACGGCGGGGCTGCCCCTGGGATCGGTCAGCGATTCCGCGAATCTGGAGGATTTTGACACATCCACAATTATGGGGGCCATCGAGTACATCATTACCTACGCCCAGAGTACCTGGAACTGTCCGGTGGTCTTCTACACCGGAAGCTATTACGACAGTCCGGAGTATGCGGCTATGGTGGACGCGGTAAAGGGACTCTCCGAGAAGTATGACAACTTCTATGTGATTGATCTTTTCACACCCCAGGAGTTCAACAACATTACCGACGAGCAGAGGGAACTGTACATGAAGGATGATATCCATCCCACCCGGGCCGGCTACATGCAGTGGTGGGGACCGGAGATGGAGCGCCAACTTCTCGGTTTCCTGGGACAGTAATGTGGAGACGGCATCCGA
>CASECT010000106.1 GCA_949286525.1 uncultured Eubacteriales bacterium
ACCAAGCTGACAACGCTGGGAGCCATGGGATTTTCCGCCATGATGCACGGATATATGGCATTCAACGACAAGGATGAACTGTTGGTTCCCTTCCGCACCTGGAGAAATACCATGACCGAGGAGGCTTCCCTGAAGCTGACCGAAGCCTTCGGGTTTCACATTCCCCAGAGATGGAGCATCGCCCACCTGTATCAGGCAATTTTAAAGGGCGAGGAGCATGTGAAGGATGTGGCGTTCTTTACCACTCTGGCAGGATACATACACTGGCAGCTGACCGGCGAGAAAGTGCTGGGAGTGGGCGAGGCATCCGGTATGTTCCCCATCGACAGCAATACGAAGCAATTTGACACGAAGATGATCGAGACGTTTGACGCGATGGTTGCGGATAAGGGATTCCCCTGGAAACTCGCGGAGATTCTCCCGGGAGTCAAAGTGGCCGGGGAGCATGCAGGCGTGTTGACGGCGGAGGGGGCGAAGAAGCTGGATCCCACCGGAACGCTGCAGCCGGGCGTGCCTCTGTGTCCGCCGGAGGGCGATGCCGGGACGGGCATGACCGCCACCAACAGTGTGCGGGTGCGGACCGGAAACGTCTCCGCCGGAACCAGCGTATTTTCCATGATCGTGACTGAGAAGCCCTTGTCAAAGGCTTATGAGGAGATCGATATGGTGACGACGCCCACCGGAGAACCGGTGGCGATGGTACACTGCAATAACTGCACCTCCGATCTGAATGCCTGGGTGGATCTGTTCAAGGAGACGCTGGATCTCTTCGGCGTAGATGTATCCATGAACGACCTGTATGGCAAACTGTATAACAAAGCGCTGGAGGGCGACGCGAACTGCGGCGGTCTGCTGGCTTACAACTATTTCTCCGGAGAACATGTGACCGGGTTTGAGGAGGGAAGACCGCTGTTTGTCCGCAAGCCGGATGCGGCCTTTACCCTGTCCAACTTCATGCGGACCCACCTTTACACGTCTCTGGGGGCTTTAAAAACCGGTATGGACATCCTTTTGAAGGAGGAGAAGGTGGCCATTGACAGGATTACCGGACATGGCGGACTTTTCAAGACCAAGGGCGTTGGCCAGAGTATTCTGGCGGCGGCCTGCGACACACCCATCGCTGTCATGGAGACGGCGGGCGAGGGCGGCGCCTGGGGCATGGCGATTCTCGCCAACTATATGATAAGCGGGGAGAAGCTTCCTCTGGACGTCTATCTGGAGCAGGAGGTGTTTGCCGATGCAGCATGCGAAATCGAAGAGCCGAAAGAAGAGATGGCGGCCGGTTTTGAAGCATTTATGGAGACTTACAAAGCAGGTCTTGCAGTGGAAAGAGCTGCGGTAGACCATCTGTGGTAAGGAATCTGTGAAAAATCTGCGGCGGGATTGTCTGCCGCAGTGCTTTTCTGTGGATTTGAGATGGAGGAACGTATGTTAGAAGAGTTGAAGAAACAGGTATACGAGGCCAATATGGAACTTCCGAAGCGTGGGCTGGTTACCTTTACCTGGGGAAATGTCAGCGGCATTGACCGTGAGAAGGGGTTGTTTGTCATCAAGCCCAGCGGTGTGGAATACGAGGATCTGACCCCGGAGGATATGGTGGTTGTGGATCTTGAGGGCAATGTGGTGGAGGGAAAATACAAACCTTCTTCCGACACGGCGACCCATCTGGAACTGTACAGGAAGTACGATCAGATCGGCGGTGTGGTGCATACCCATTCCACTTACGCGGTGGCCTGGGCCCAGGCCGGCAGGGATATTCCGCTCTACGGCACCACCCATGCGGACTATTTTCTCGGCAGCATCCCCTGCACGAGAAATCTGACGCCTCAGGAGATCGATGAGGCTTACGAGAAGAATACGGGAACCGTCATCATCGAGACCTTTGAGGAGCGGGGCTTAAATCCCGAGTATACGCCGGGTGTGATCTGCAAGAATCACGGGCCCTTTACCTGGGGTAAGGACGCGGATCAGGCGGTGTATCACGCGG
>CASECT010000107.1 GCA_949286525.1 uncultured Eubacteriales bacterium
GTCAGCAAAGGATGCTGCCGCCACAGACCAGTATATCAAAAAGAGAATGTCAAGGTCAGGTAGTATTCCCTGCGGGAATCTCCACCTTACCCTTGACATTCCTTATAGGGTGAAGTGTTACCAATCATTGACACCTATACAGCCATATTTCCGCGCCTTTCGCGCGCAACTTGCGTTTCTCAGAAAAATCAGGTAAAATAAAAAGAATCCAAATTTTTAGCGACAAAGAGAAAAGGAGACGCAGCGGTATGAGCAGAGCGGATGAGATTTTTGTGGCGATGTGCCGTGATATTCTGGACAACGGCGTGAGCACCGAGGGGGAGAAGGTCCGCCCGAAATGGGAGGACGGGACCAGCGCTTACACCATCAAGAAATTCGGCGTGGTCAACCGGTACGATCTGACCAAAGAGTTCCCGGCCCTGACGCTGCGGCGGACAGCCATCAAGAGCTGCACCAACGAGATGCTCTGGATCTGGCAGAAAAAGTCCAACAACATCCATGATCTTAAGAGTTCCATCTGGGACGAGTGGGCGGATGAGAACGGTTCCATCGGCAAGGCCTACGGCTATCAGATGGGCGTCAAACACCGCTACAAGGAGGGGATGATGGACCAGGTGGACCGGGTCATCTACGATCTGAAGAACAATCCCTTCAGCCGCAGGATCATGACCAACCTTTACGTGCACCAGGATCTCTATGAGATGAATCTCTATCCCTGCGCCTACAGCATGACCTTCAATGTGACCACCCGTCCGGGATCAGAGAAGTTGGTCCTAAACGCCATCTTGAATCAGCGCTCCCAGGACATTCTTACCGCCAACAACTGGAATGTGTGCCAGTACGCGGTGCTGATGCACATGCTGGCTCAGGTCTGCGGCATGGAGGCGGGGGAACTGGTGCATGTGATCGCGGACGCTCATATATACGACCGGCACATCCCGCTGGTGGAGGAGCTGATTTCCCGGGAGCAGCATCCGGCGCCCACGTTCTGGATCAATCCCGAGATTAAAGATTTTTACGAGTTTACGGAGGATGATATCCGGCTGGACAACTATGTGACCGGCCCGCAGATTAAAAACATTCCCGTGGCGGTCTGAAGGACCGGCCGCGTATTTTTGGCAGGAACAGCATTTGACGGCAGGAGGCAGGATATGAATCTGATTGCATCGGCAGATAAGAACTGGGCTATCGGCAAGGACAACAAGCTTCTGGTCAGAGTACCGGAAGATATGAAATTTTTTCGCAGGATGACCACGGGAAAGGTGGTCGTCATGGGGCGCAAGACCCTGGAGAGTTTCCCGAACCAGGCGCCGCTTCCCAACCGGGTTAACATTGTGCTGACCAGAGACCGGGCTTACCGGAAGGAGGGCGTCGTTCTCGTGCACGATATGGAGGAACTTGGGGAGGAACTGAAGAAATATCCCGACGGCGATATCTTTGTGATCGGCGGCGAGAGCATTTACCGTCAGCTTCTGGACGACTGTGACACGGCCTACATTACCCGCTGGGACTTCGCCTACGACGCGGACGCCCATCTTCCGAATCTGGATGAGCGTGAGGACTGGAAGCTCGCGGAAAAGGGCGAGGAGCAGACATGTTTTGATCTGATCTATTCATTTGACAGGTATGAGCGAGTCTGATGCGCCCGGATGCGGCAGTCAGGCAGAGCCAGAGGAAGCCGGAGCAAGATTCCGGCGGTATGATGGAATGAAATACTCTCCCTTGATGCTTTTGATGGGGGAGAGCAGGATCGGATGAAAACGGAGGTTTGAGATATGGATATCACAGGAAGAAAACTGTTTGTAAAGGCCCTTCTTGAGGAGGGCGTAGACACGATCTTCGCCTACCCGGGCGGCATGGTCACGGATATTGTGGATGAACTTTACCGGCAGGACGCCATCGAGGTGGTGCTGCCGCGGCATGAGCAGGCGCTGGTACATGAGGCTGAGGGCTACGCCAGGGCTACTGGCAAGCCGGGCATCTGCCTGGTTACCAGCGGGCCGGGGGCGACCAACACCATCACAGCCATCGCGGACGCCCACTATGACAGCATTCCCCTGATCATCTTTACCGGTCAGGTGCCTCTGGATCTCATCGGCAATGATGCCTTCCAGGAGGTGGACATTGTGGGAATGACCAGAAGTATTACCAAGTACGGCGTGACGGTTCGGGATCGGAAAGATCTGGGAAGGATCATCAAGATGGCCTTTACCATCGCCACCACCGGCAAGCCGGGACCGGTGCTGATCGACATTCCGAAAAACATTCAGACCCAGCTGGGGAGTCCCGAGTATCCCTCCCATGTGCAGATTCGTGGCTACAAGCCAAATGAGACGGTACATATCGGGCAGCTGAAAAAGGCCTATAAATTGTTGAAGCAGGCAAAGCGGCCGCTGATTCTGGCGGGAGGCGGTATCAATATCGCCGGAGCTCAGGAAAAGCTGACAGCCTTCGCCGAGAAGGCAAACGTTCCGGTGGTTACCACGATTATGGGAAAGGGGACCATGGAGGACGGCCATCCCCTCTATGTGGGCAACTGCGGCATGCACGGCAGGTATGCGGCCAACAAGGCGGTCAGCGAGTGCGATGTGCTCTTCTCCATCGGCACCAGGTTCAACGACCGCATTACCGGGGATCTGAATGAGTTCGCCCCAAAAGCACAGATTGTGCACATCGACATTGACACCGCTTCCATCTCCAGAAATGTGGTGGTGGACGTTCCGGTGGTTTCCGACGCCAATATCGCCCTGGACCGTCTGATTGAGTGGGCGGAATATAAGAACACGGAGAAATGGCAGGCCCGGATCGCCGAGTGGGAGAAGGAGAATCCGCTGCAGATGCGGCGGGACAAGGGACTTTCTCCCCAGACGATTATGGAGGGGATCAACGAGGTGTTCCCGGAGGGGATCGTGGTTACAGATGTGGGGCAGCATCAGATGTGGGCCACCCAGTTCATCCGCCTGAACCGGAAGAAGCAGATGATTACTTCGGGAGGTTTAGGCACCATGGGATTCGGATTTCCGGCGGCCATCGGGGCCAAGATCGGAGCCCCAGAGAAGGACGTGGTGTGCATTACCGGCGACGGCGGTTTCCAGATGAATATGCAGGAACTGGCCACCGCCATGTGTCAGGACACGCCGATTACCGTGTGCGTTCTCAACAACTACTATCTCGGAATGGTAAGGCAGATGCAGCAGCTCTTCTACGGAAAACGCTACGGCATTACCTGCCTGAGGAGAAGAAAGGGCTGTCCGGCCGGATGCAAGGGTCCTAACGAGGCCTGTCCGCCTTATGAGCCCGATTTCGTGAAACTGGCCGAGAGCTACGGCGCCCATGGTATCCGGGTAACGGAGCCTGATCAGGTGGAGGATGCTCTGCGGCAGGCGAAGACGTGGACAGACGCGCCCACACTGATTGAGTTCATGATCGCCACGGAGGAGCTGGTGCTTCCCATGGTAAAGGGCGGCAACCCCATGAGCGAGATGATTCTGAAATAGAGATTACTGTGAACGGTAACGGATAGAGAGGATGCAAGAGTATGAGAAGTGATATGAAAAATCGCTGGATCGCGCTGTATGTGGAAAATGACGTCGGTGTCCTGGCAAAGGTTTCAGGTCTTTTTTCCGCGAAATCCTACAATCTGCAGAGCCTGACGGTGGGGACCACGGAGCGGGAGGATGTCTCCCGCATGACGATCTGCGTGATCAGCGACGACATTACTTTTGAGCAGATCAAAAAACAGCTGAACAGTATGGTGGAGGTCATCAAGGTCATGGATCTGACCAACGTGCCCATACATATGAAGGAGATCCTGTTTGCCAAAGTGACGGCGGAGACGCCGACGGAGAAGGAATCGGTCTTCCAGATCGCCCAGGTATTCTCCGTACAGGTAACGGATATCGGGGAGGATTCCGTACTGTTGGAATGCATGCTGACGGAGCGGAGAAACAACGAGCTGATCGCTCTTTTGAAGAAGCAGTTCCGGCGGGTGGAGGTAGTCCGTGGAGGAGCGGTGGCTATCGAGGCTGTCAGCACTTCCTGTCGATAGGGACAACGCGAAGACATCGGATGTCCGCAGATGGATGAAACAAGAGGCGGAGAACGACAAAAGAAACCACGGCACGCGAAAGAGAGGTGACCGCGATGAAACACAGAAGAAAACATATGATGGTTCTGGGGTTGGTCTGTCTTCTGGGATTTACCCAGGCGACCGGGCAGACCGTCCGGGCTTCCAGCCTGGATGAGCTGGAGCAGCAGAAACAGGAAACACAGCAGGAGGCACAGGACGCGAAGCAGGAGCTGGAGGACGCCAGGGAGCGGACGGACAGCCTGGAGGAGGAGGCCGAGGCGCTGGAAGGAGAATATCAGTCTCTTAACAGCCGGCTCCAGTCGGTAGCCGGACAGATCAGCGATACGGAGGAGGCCATCGCGAGCACCAGCCAGGATATCGATGATCTGAACGCCCAGCTGACGGAGGCGCAGCAAAAGGCCCAGATCCAGTACGAGGACATGAAGAAAAGGATCCAGTACATGTATGAGAATGGCAGCGACTCCATGCTGGTTTCGATTCTCTCCAGCGGCTCCATCGCGGAGTTTGTAAAACGCGCTGAGTATGCTTACAGCATTGCCCGGTACGACCAGCAGATGCTGGAGGAATACGATCAGCTGCAACAGGATATCGCGGCAAAGACAGCGGAGCTTGAGAACAAACAGACCCAGCTGGCCGCATATCAGGACACGTTAAGCGCCAGGCGTCAGGAGATGGATGTGCTGGTAAATAATGCCGGGGCCAGCCTTTCCGCCAAGAATGAGGAGGTCAGCGCCGCTCAGATGTCCGAGGAGGAATTTGAGGCCAAAATAGCGGAGCTGGAGGCCTACGAGAAGCAGCTGGACGAGCAGATTGCCGACGAGCAGCTGCGTCTGGCGCAGCAGATTGCCCAGGAAGAGCAGGAGAGCGGCCAGAAGGAGGATACCTCCGGAGCGTTGGAGGGCTATACCCAGTCAGATCTTACCCTGATGGCGGCGATTATTCAGGCAGAGGCGGATAATCAGTCCTATAAGGGCAAGCTGGCGGTGGGAAGCGTGGTTATGAACCGGGTCAAGAGTTCCAAGTTTCCGAACACCGTGTCCGGTGTAATTTACCAGAAGAACCAGTTCGCCCCGGTAAATGACGGACACCTCGCCCTGATTCTGGAGCGGGGACCTAACGAGACCTGCTACCGGGCAGCCCGTCAGGTGCTGGAAGGGTACCGGAATGTGGAGTATCTGTTTTTCTGGACTGTGGATCTGGCAAATGAGCGCAATATCTGGGATATTACTTACGGCGTCGTGATTGGCGATCATTATTTCTACAATTACAAATAAACAGACCGGCTGCGAATGGCAGACCGGAATTTGGAAGGAGAGTGAAGAATGCCGATATTTGAAATGATGGAACTGGGAGAGGGGCTGGAAGAGCAGTTTGACCATCTGGTGGACAACTGCATGCGTTCCGGCGAGATCGACCAGGATTTGTACGAGAAATATGATGTGAAGAGAGGACTCCGTGACGCCAACGGGCGGGGTGTGCTGACGGGATTGACAGAGATTTCCGATGTGGTGCCAACGAAAATGATCGACGGAAAGCTGCAGCCGGTGGAGGGAGAACTCTATTACCAGGGCGTCAATGTGGAGGATCTGGTAAAACACGGTTCCAGGGACTGCTACCTTTTTGAGGAGGCGACGTATCTGCTTCTTTTTGGGAGACTGCCCAACAGACAGGAATTTGACAGTTTCCAGCGGATTTTGAGCAGCCTTCGGGAATTGTCGGGGCAGTTTGTGCGTGATGTGGTTTTAAAGGCGCCGCCGGCGAATCTGATGAACGCCTTGCAGAAATGTATTGTCTCCCTCTATTCCTACGATGGAAATCCGGATGATATTACCGTGGCTAATGTGCTGCGCCAGTCCCTGCAGCTGATCGCCAAGATGCCCATGATGGCGGTGTATTCTTATTATGCTTACCGGCATTTTCAGCTGGATAAGACCCTTCTGATCCGCCCGCCCAGAAGAGATCTTTCCATGGCAGAAAATATCCTGTACATGTTAAGGAAAGACGGAAAATTTACCCGGCTGGAGGCCAGGGTTTTAGACGTGGCGCTGACGCTGCACGCTGAGCACGGCGGCGGCAACAACAGTACCTTTACCACCCATGTGGTCACTTCCTCGGGAACTGACACTTACTCTGCCATGGCAGCCTCCATGTCCTCCCTGAAAGGTCCCCGGCACGGCGGAGCCAACCTCAAAGTCATGCAGATGTTTGACGATCTGAAGATTCACTGCCCGGATTACGCCGACGAGGACGCTATCTCGGCATATCTGACCAGGGTTCTGGATCATGAGGCTTTTGACGGGGCGGGGCTGATTTACGGAATGGGACACGCGGTGTACACATTGTCGGATCCCCGGGAGATTCTTCTGAAGGAGTACGCGCGAAAACTCTCTTCCGTCAAAGGGATGGAGAAGGAGTTTGAACTCTACGGCAGAGTGGAGCGTATTGCCGGCCGCCTGATCGCGGAACGCCGACATCTGTTTAAACCTATCTGCGCCAATGTGGATTTCTACAGCGGTCTTGTCTATACTATGCTGGGCATTCCCAGAGAGTTGTTTACGCCGATCTTTGCCATGGCCCGAATCTCCGGATGGAGCGCCCACCGGTTGGAAGAACTGGTCAACAAGGGCAAAATCATCCGCCCCGCCTACAAGTATGTGGGATGGCATGTGGACTATGTGGACATGGAAAATCGACAGTAATAGAAAAAATCGAAAATTTGCATAAAGACATCGGATTTCATCTTCCCCTTTCCCCGGAAAACATGTAAAATAATAGAGAACATGCTTTTCCGGGGAAAGTGCGCCTTTTGGAGGCATTTTCCCGACGGGAAGAGATAATGATTTACAGAAAATTTAATCAGGAGGAGAAAGTATGAGACAGGTATTGGATTTCTGCGCGAACTGGTTTTTCTGCCGCGAGGACGCGGGCGCTGCCGGAGCGCTGGCCGGGGAGGCGGTAATGCTGCCCCACACATGGAACGCCAAGGATGGGCAGGACGGAGGAAACGATTACTACAGGGGTACCTGCTGGTATGCGAAGAAGTTTTCCAGGGCGGAGGTTCCCGCAGGCGAGAGGATTTACATAGAGTTTGAGGGCGTCGCCATGACGGCGGATGTTTACCTGAATTACCAGAAACTGGCTCATCACGAGGGGGGATATTCGACTTTTCGTGTGGATATTACGGAGGCTTTGGCGGAGGAGAACGTGCTTGCAGTGTCGGTGGACAACAGCGACAACGAGATTGTCTATCCTCAGAAGGCGGATTTTACATTCTATGGCGGCATTTATCGCCCGGTAAAATTGATTGGCGTACCGGCGGGGCATTTTACCCTGGATTATCACGGAGGTCCGGGTATCAAGGTAACACCGGAAATCAAGGGAGATACCGCTGAGGTAAAGGTGGAGGCCTGGATTACCGGCGGCGTGTCGGAGGTGGAGTTCGCGGTACGCGGATCGGATCAGGCCGATGACGGCGCGCTGACAGAGAAGGTTCCGGTAGTTGACGGCAAGGCGGAAGCAGTTTTCGTGATCGAAAACGTACATCTCTGGGACGGACTGGAGGATCCTTATCTCTATGTGGCGAAGGCTTTCTCGGACACCGGAGATGCGGTGGAGACGAGATTCGGCTGCCGCAGTTTTTCCATTGATCCGGAGAAGGGCTTCTTCTTAAACGGCAGAAGTTATCCTCTTTGCGGAGCGGCCCGCCATCAGGACCGCCAGGGCGTCGGCTACGCCATCACGCCGGAGATGCACAGGGAGGATCTGGAGATCATGCTGGAGATGGGAGCGAACACGGTGCGTTTGGCTCACTATCAGCATGCCCAGTACTTCTACGATCTCTGTGACGAGGCGGGCATGATCGTCTGGGCGGAGATTCCCTATATTACCCGGCATATGGAGCCTGGAAACGCCAATACCATCAGCCAGATGACCGAGCTGATTGTCCAGAATTACAATCATCCCTCTATCATCTGCTGGGGGCTGTCCAACGAGATTACCGCGGCCGGCGGCGTGACCGGGGAGATGGTGGCAAATCACAGGGTGCTCAACGATCTGTGCCATAAGCTGGATGCCACCCGTCCTACCACTATGGCTCACGCCTTTATGCTGGATCCGAACGATGACTTCGTGTTCCTCTCCGACATCCGCAGCTACAACCTGTACTTCGGTTGGTACATCGGGGAGAAGGAGCAGAACGACTCCTGGTTTGATGATTTCCATGAGGCCCATCCCGACCAGGTCATCGGCCTCTCTGAGTTCGGGGCGGACGCCAATCCGGCATATCAGTCCGCGAAGCCCGAGAAGGGAGACTGGACCGAAAGCTATCAGGCGGTTTATCACGAGCATATGCTTGCAATGTGGAAGGAACGCCCCTATATCTGGGCTATGCATGTGTGGAATATGTTTGACTTCGCGGCCGATGGAAGAAATGAGGGCGGCAAGCCGGGACAGAACCAGAAGGGACTGGTTACCTTTGACCGCAGGACGCGGAAGGACGCCTTCTATATTTACAAGGCTTATCTGTCAAAGGAACCCTTCGTGCATATCTGCGGCCGGCGCTATGTAAACCGCGATGAGGCGGTAACCGAGATCAAGGTATACTCCAATCAGGACACCGTGACGCTTTTCGTGGACGGCCGGGAGCAGGAGACGAAGACCGGGGACAAGATTTTCAAGTTTGAAGTGCCTATTACCGGCGAGCACACGATTCGTGCGGTCAGCGGCGATCTGTCCGATGAGATTTCCATCCGCAAGGTGGAGAAGAAGGATCCCTCCTATGTGAGAGAGGGGGCAGCGGTGGAGAACTGGTTCGACCGGGACGATGAGGTAGTCAGAGAGGGATATTACTCTATCCTGGATACCATGGAGACACTGAAGGCCAATCCGCAGACCGCGAAGATCGTGGAGGCCATGATGGCTGCTGCCAAGAAGAATTACGGGGATGTGGCTCAGGCTACGCAGATTCCCGAGGCGATCCAGAGGCAGATGGACAAATCGACCATGAAGAGCATGATCAAGCAGGCGGGGAAGGCTGTTACACCGGAGATGGTGCATCAGCTCAACGACGCGCTGAACAAGATTCCGAGAAGCTGAGGGAAAAGGAGAAGGAGAATGGAAGAGAAGACGCTTTCTATGGACGCTCGGCCAAAGGTGCGTTATTGGCTGCCGGGAGCGGCCATGACGGAGGAGGATCTCAGACAGGAAATCCGCGATCTGGCGGCGCGGGGCTTCGGGGGAATCGAAGCGGTCGTGCTGCAGACGGTGCCGGCGGAGATCCTGCTGTCGGAGGACGGCTGGGGCGGACCGAACTGGGACCGTATGGTTGATATTATGAATGATGAGACGTCAAAGCTCGGGATGTCTCTGGATCTGGCGGCGGGGCCGGGCTGGCCCATCGCCTCTCCGACTGTTCACAATGCCGATGATCCTGCGGCATTATGCGAATTGACCTATGGCTGTATGGAGCTGCGGGGCGGTGCGCAGTATGACGGACCGCTCCCTGAGCGCCGGGTAATCCGCTGCGAGGGAACGCCGGAACGGGTTGCGGTCATGGCCTATCGGTGTGACACGTCTGATCCGGTTAAAGTTGCGGAGGCCGGGACGATGGAAAAGACCGTATTTGGCGAGAGAGAACGCCGCCTGCCGCTGCTTGCGGACAGCTATGTGGATCTGAATGGCCGGGTGGATGGAGATCGGATTTCCTGGGAGGTTCCGGGTTCTCCGGAGGAACGTTGGATGCTTTTCGCTTTTTGGAGGCAGCCGGCGGTTCAGAAAATCAACGGAGGCCGCACATATGTGGTCGATCATCTGAGCGCGGAAGGCGCGCGGGCAGTGGCGGATTACTGGGAGCCCGTTTTGAGCGCGCACAGCTATGAAGCGATGGAATCTGTCTTTTGCGACTCCCTGGAATACGACGTGGCGACGGACTGGACGCCGAATCTGCCGGAAGTCTTCCGGGAGGAATGCGGTTACGACCTGCGCCCCTACCTTCCCTTTATCGGGATGACCAACACTTTTCCGGCGGGGGATGTGCCGGCGTTTCCCTCATCGCCTGCCGATGTGCGCATCCGGGTAAACAACGACTATATGGAAGTGCTGACCCGCCTGTACTGCCGGAATCATCTGCAGGTTCTCGAAGAGATGGCGGAGGCGCACGGCAAGACGGTGCGGTATCAGGTGGCATACAACAAGCCCTTTGAGGAGGAGCGGTGCGGCCTGTATGTGGGAATCCCGGAGAACGAAGCCCTGGGACGGTGTCAGCTGGACGGGCAGAGATTGATGGCTGCCGCCGCTCATCTGGGCCGCAAAAAGCGCTACTCTTTTGAGTGCGCGGCGGAGTTTGGACAGTGCTACGGCCAGGGATATGAGGATCTGATGTGGTGGATCAAACGGAGTCAGATGGCAGGGATGAACGCTCAGGTGTTCCACGGGGCCTCCTATTCCGGCGCCTGCATCGGCGCAGATCCCCAGAATCCGCTGGCACGGAATGCAGTCTGGCCGGGCTATGAGGGATTCGGCAAATTTGTGAGCAACAACTGGAACCGAACGCCGGATGTGGGGCACGCCAGGGGATGCCTGGACGCCATTACCCGTCAGAACAGCGTCTTTCGCAAACAGGCCCGGGTGGATCTCGCCATTTTCCGCCAGGCTTATGAAAACAATGGGAACGGAGCGGATTTTTATCTTTACGACGACGGCGGCGCGTTGCAGAATCTGGGGTACAGCTATGAGTTTGTGTCCGACGAGCTGCTGCGGCTGACAGGGGCAGAGGTAAAGGACGGCGAGCTGGATCGGGACGGAGTCGGCTATCGGGCGCTGATCGTTCCGCCGCAGGAGCGGATGTCCGAAAACGCGATGAAGACGATTCTGGAACTGAGCAGACAGGGACTTACCGTTGTTCTGGCGGGAAAAGCCCCGGAGGAGGCGCTGTATTACAGTGAATCCCGCACGCGGGAGAAATACGACGGCTGGAGACGGACGCGCGATCTGCTCTGGCACGCGGACGGCGGGAAGGATGGCGAAGGGGCCTGCCTGTATCGGGCAGAAGATCTTTCCGGGGTGCCGGAGGTTCTTCGCAGGCACGGGATTTTGCCGAGAGTTCTGCTGGACGGTAAAAGCGACGTTATGACGGCGGTGCGCCGGGACGAGGAGAACAGCCGCGTGTGGTATGCCCTGTACGGCTATCATCGCGTGGGCATCGGGGAAAATCCCCTGGGACCGGGAGACGCGGATCCCAAAGATGTAAAACCCATCTATCATCGCCCGGGCCGGTCTTCTGCCAGAGAGGTAAAGGCGGCCCTGGAAGGGAAAGGAAGTGTGTTTTCTTTCGACCCGTGGAGCGGAAAGCGATATCCCCTTGCCTTCTCTTATGACGGAGAAGGGTGGATGAGAGGAACGCTGATCCTGGAGGAAGACGAGCTTGTGCTGCTGTGTCTGGAAACTGGTAAGATGGCGGGCGATACCGGCAAATCTTCTTTCACGCCGCCGGATGCGGGGGAAAAGGAGCAGAGCAGGCGGGCGGGAGAAATCTGTCTGCAGCAATTTTCTTTTTATCCCTTTGGACCGGATACGCCGGAAGAGACGTCTTTTTTGCGCAGTTCTTTCGCGCAGGAACCGTCGTGGACAGCGAAACTGGAAGGCGAGGGGGATCTCGTGCCCTGGAGAAAGATGGATCCCTCGCTGGAGTTTGCCGTCGGCGCCGGGATTTACCGGGGAGTGTTTACCGTGGAGGCGATGCCTCAGAAGGGAGAACGGCTGATGCTGTGTCTGGGCGATGTGTACGATACCTTCACGGTTTGCGTGAACGGCGAGCAGACGCTTTTCCCGGATCAGGTAATGAAGCGGGTGGATATCACGGATCTGGCGCGGGAAGGAGAGAACACTCTGGAAGTGCGGGTGGTCTCTGAACTCCACAACCTGCTCGTGGGGCAGGCGAAGGACGGGGGTGTTCCCGGGATACCGGCTCCGCAGTATTTGCCCCGGGATTACGGTATTATGCCGTCGGATATGAAACCGCTGGAACTTTTGATAATAAATTGACGCTGGAAAGGAAAGGAGAAGAGCGTTATGGAAAGGGTTTTTCGAAGTGATGAGACTACTACAGTGGAGACGGCAAAAGGAAAAATCAAAGGTTTTTTCTGCGATGATCTCTATATTTTCAAGGGGATTCCCTACGCAAGGGCAGAGCGGTTTTGCAAGCCCCGGGCCCTGGATCCCTGGGAGGGAGAACTGGATGCCACCTCTTTCGGGTATGTATGTCCGCTGCTTACTCAGGAACGTCCATCCGGGGAACTTCTGGTTCCCCATCGCTATTGGCTGATGGACGAAGACTGTCAGAATCTGAATGTCTGGACGCCGGGGCTGGACGATCAGAAACGTCCGGTGCTGGTATGGATCCACGGTGGAGGATTCGAGTCCGGTTCCGCCATCGAGCATCTGGCCTATGAAGGAGAGAATATGAGCCGCTATGGGGACGCGGTGGTGGTGTCGATCAACCATCGGTTGAACCTTCTGGGATATCTGGATCTGTCCTGCCTGGGGGAAGAGTTCTCGGATTCCGGCAACTGCGGAGGAGACGATATCATTGCCTCTCTGCGCTGGGTACGGGAGAATATCGCGGCTTTCGGCGGCGATCCGGACAATGTGACGCTCTTCGGTCAGAGCGGCGGCGGAGCGAAGATTACCACCCTGCTGCAGACGCCGGAAGCGGACGGACTGTATCACAGGGGGATTATCATGAGCGGCGTGATCCCGGCGGCCATGATGGGCAGTGAGAACGGAGACAGCCGCCCTGTGGCGGAGGCGCTTCTGAAGGAACTGGGCCTTTCTCCTGATGAAGCGGGGAAACTCCGGACGCTGCCCTACCGCACCCTGGCGGACGCCTACCTGAAGATTCGCCCGGCGCTCCAACAGCAGGGCGCATATGTGGGCGGCATGCCAAAAGCCGGAGACAGCTATCTGGGCGATCCTCTTCGGATCGGTTTCCGGGAAGAGACGAAGGATATTCCTCTTCTTGTGGGAAGTGTGTTTGGCGAGTTCGATTTCGTACCGCTGAATTACGACAAACGAACCCTGACCAGGGAAGAGGGCATTGCCATTGCCGGCGAGGCTCTGGGAGAGGAGACAGTGGAGAAACTTCTGCCGTACTTTGATGCGGCTTATCCCTGGCGCAACCCGGTGGATCTGATGAGCCTGGACGTGCTCTTCCGCCCGGAGTCGGCAAAATATATTGAGGCACGGGCAAAGGAGGCCTCCGCGCCGGTATATTCTTATCTGTTTGACATGGATTTCCCGCTCCAGAACGGTAAGAGCGCTTGGCACTGTGCGGATGTGCCCTATGTGTTCCACAATACAGAGATGGTTCCGGCAGTCAACGTGCAGGGCGTGACGGAACGGCTTCAGGAGCAGATTTTCGGCTGTGTGATGGCTTTTGCCAGGACCGGGGATCCAAATCATGCCGGCATTCCCCACTGGGATGCAAGCGCTCCGGGGCAGGAACACGTCATGTTCTTCGGCGAGAGTGTAAAACAGAAGACGAATCCCGACGGGGATATTTTCCCGGTGCTGGCGCCGGCGTCGATGGCAAATTTCATGAAGAAGATGGCGCAGCTGGATATCAAACATTAACCCGACAAGAGCATGGGAAGTGTTGATTTACCCGAAAAAAGAGACCTGATATAATGAATAAAAAGATTGTAAAGGATGAGGAGGACGGACAAGTGAGGATTTATGACGCGAAAGTGAATCATATGACAAATCCTTTGGGATTTTTCATGGAGAAAGTATCTTTTTCCTGGAAGGTAAGCGAGGCCCGGGGAAAGGTACAGAAGGCGGCCAGAGTACGGATGGCCGCAGATGAAGAGATGAAGGAGATCCTGTTTGATTCCGGCATGGATGAGACGGCGGATTCACTGGCCTATCCGGTGGAATTCGCGATGGAGCCCAGGAC
>CASECT010000108.1 GCA_949286525.1 uncultured Eubacteriales bacterium
GCACTATGGAAATGTGGAAAACGGCCGCTCCGCCGATGGAAAACAGATATTCACGGCCCGATGGAAAAGCCGCCGGCTTTCCCACAGCCCGCAAACATCGTTTCCCACAGCTCCGCAAGCATGACCGTTTACGCACATTCCCACAGCGCCTGCTGCGGCAAAAGTTGAAATGGACTACTTGACATCCCTATAAAGATGTACTATCATCTAATTAGTTGATGGTACATCTTTTTTGGAAGAAGGAATGAAGTGTATGGATGTCACAAAACGGGAAATTACAAAGATTGCGCGAGAAGTGGCGAAATTTACCGCCCGTACCATGAAAGCAGACGGCGTAGGTGTGGCGGAATTTGACGTCGTTCATGCGGTACGCAAAAATCCCGGTATTACACAGGCAGAGATCTGCAAAATTTTAGGGGCTGACAAGGGCGCGGTTGCGAAGCAGACGACCAATCTGGAAGCGAAGGGATATATCCGCAGGGCAGAAAATCCGGCGGACGGACGCAGCCAGATGATTTTCCCTACGGAAAAAGCCGAGAGTCTGAAGTATTCAAAAGCGCATATAGAATCGCTCTTTTACGAATGGCTGCTGGAAGCGCTGGACGAAGATGAAAAATCAGAATTTGCCCGGTTGCTCGACCGTATCTACCGGCGGTGTAAAGAGGAAAGCAAAGCCGGCTTTGCCGCTATGACAGCCAGAATACAGGAAGGAGAGAATTAAGATATGAAAACGAACAAAAAACGCCTGTCACAGGCGATGGTATTCCTGCTCCTTTTCGGCATCGTCAGTCTGTTTTCTGACATGACCCATGAAGGGGCGTCAAGCATTCGGGGAGCATATCTTTCCATCATGGGAGCCTCAGCCGGTGTGATTGGATTTATCTCCGGCCTGGGAGAGCTGATTGGCTATTCCATGCGCTATCTGTTTGGCAGACTGACAGACAAAACGAAGCAATACTGGCCGATTACCATAGTTGGCTATATCCTGGATGTCCTCGCAGTTCCGGCCCTGGCTCTCGTGGGAGAGCATGGGTGGATCTGGGCTTGCCTGCTGCTGGTGATTCAACGTATGGGAAAAGCGATCAAGAAGCCAGCAAAGGACACCATCATGTCCTTTGCCGCATCTCAGGAAGGCGTTGGCAAGAGCTTTGGAATTCAGGAATTATTGGATCAGATCGGAGCCTTTTTAGGCCCGGTACTGCTGTATCTTGTGATGCTGTTCCGCACAGACGGAAGCACGTTTGAAACGTATGCCTTCTGCTTTGGGATTTTAGCGATTCCCGGATTGATCACGATCCTTCTCCTGTTCTTTACGAAAAAGAAATTCCCGAACCCGGAGCAGTTCGAGCCGGAGCCCAAAGAGTACATCCCTTTCCGGATGAAAAAGAGTTTTGCCTTTTATATCGCAGGAATCAGCCTCTTTGCGTTTGGCTTTATTGATTATTCCCTGATCATCATGCACGTTTCAAGAGTCTACGCCGGCCTGGCGTCCGGTCTGGCGGAAACATCATCCCTGATCACAACCGGAACTCTGCCGTTGCTTTATGCGGGAGCCATGCTGGTGGATGCGGCTGCCGCCCTGTTTTTCGGCTATTTGTATGACCGGATCGGTGTAAAGGCATTGATGATTTCCACGTTGCTCTCAAGTGTTTTTGCTGTTTTTGTGTTTTCCGTCCACTCGATCCCCATGCTCCTGCTTGGCATAGCCCTTTGGGGCATCGGCATGGGTGCACAGGAATCCATTTTGAAAGCGGCAGTCACAACGATGGTTCCCAAAAGCAGCCGCGCTACCGGGTATGGTATTTTCGAGTTCTTCTTTGGTGTATTCTGGTTTCTTGGTAGTTGGCTGATGGGCGTTCTTTACGATCTCAGTATTCCGGCAATGGTATTTGTATCTGTAGTTGCCCAATTAACCGCTGTCCCGCTGTATTTTGTTTCCGCAAAATACTCCAAAACGGACAAATAAAAAGAATACGCCTCAACATCAGATACATCATGAAAAAAAGAAGCGGGAGCGTCACCCTCGGCCAAACCGAAGGCGGCGCTCCCGCTCTGTTACGGAAAAGTGTTCAAAACAACCTCTTTACGCCCCTCAAATCAGAGGGAGAGGCCCGCATGGGAAATCATAAGGGCGGCTCCCGGAAAAGCCGCCACAGACGATTTTTCAGCCCATTTTCAACCCCTATCTCCGCACTTTTTCGCGCGTGCGGACTGGTAATGGGGACAGGCGATGAGGATCGCCCGGAAACTCTGCTTGCAGGGATGGACACAGCCCTTGCAGATCTTATTGTACCTGCGGCGGCCGTTTTCCCCCAGGAAGAAGGACCATTCCAGCCGCCACTTCTTGCTCCGGCTCATAGGTCATGCACCGGGGGCTTCTTCTGCTGAGCCTTGTCCGGGGGCTTGCGCTCGCCGCACTCCCGTTTGGCCTCTGCCAGCCGCTCCCGGATGGAAGGGCGCTTCTCCGGGGCGCCCCTATGCGCTTCGCCCTGGGCCTTCTCCTGCTCCTCACCCCTGCGGCCGTTGTTGATGACCCCATCAATCATCCCGTAGTCGTCCTCCACGGTCATCTCTGCGGTGCGAAGGGGGTTCTCCGGTTCCACCGGCAGGGCGATGATCTGCCCGTTCAGGTTAATAAATTGCTCCGGTTGCTTGAAGTGTTCCATATACTTCTGCGCCAGCTCCGGGGGCAGCGAGGTGAAGTCCTCCTCACCCAGGCCCACCACCAGGAAGGTGCCGGCCATGATGTCATAGAGGTTTCCATCCTCATCCCGCAGGCCCCGGTTCAGCTCCAGGCCGATCAGCTTGCCCTCATCGTTGCAGACCAGTCCCACCGGGTCAGAGAAAGGATAGGAGGCGGCAATATCGCCGCCCACCTCAGCTTGCAGCGAGTGAAGGCCAGGGTCGATCTCCTTCAGGTAGGGTTCCTTCATCGGCTCTACCACAAGGACCATCATTTTCTCCGGGGCGGCGTGCTCTTGGGTCTCCTCGTTTCGGATGGCGAAGGAGCGGGAGCCGTTGCCCATGATGAGATACTTCCCATCGTCAGACTGGTGGTGGAAGCCGTACCCGGCCGCCTCCATCTGTTCCCGGCTCATATCCGTCACATAGAAGGTGCCCCTGGGGGTCCGCACCGTTTCGCCGGTCTCCCGGTC
>CASECT010000109.1 GCA_949286525.1 uncultured Eubacteriales bacterium
CTGGTACAAGGGAACCGCGAACGCGATCTGTCAGAATATCTCATTTATCGAGAGATATAACCCGAAATATGTGATTATTCTCTCCGGAGACCAGATCTGCAAGCAGGATTACAGCGAATTTTTAAAGTTCCACAAGGAAAAAAACGCGGAATTCTCCGTCGCTGTCATGGAAGTGCCCTGGGAGGAGGCTTCCCGCTTCGGCCTGATGGTGGCGGACGAGAATGACAAGATTACCGAATTCCAGGAGAAGCCCAAGGATCCCAAGTCCAATCTGGCTTCCATGGGTATCTACATTTTCAACTGGGACATCTTAAAACAGTATCTTCTGGAGGACGACGCGGATCCCAACTCGGAGAACGATTTCGGAAACAACATCATCCCGAACCTTCTGCGGGACGGAAGAGATATGTACGCATATCACTTCGACGGCTACTGGAAAGATGTGGGAACCATTCACTCTCTCTGGGAGGCAAACATGGAGGTGCTCGACCCCGAGCACAGCGGTATCGACCTCTTCGATGAGAACTGGAAGATTTACAGCCGCAACAGCGGCATGCCGGGCCATCACATCGCGTCGACCGCCCATGTGGAGAATTCCATGATTACCGACGGCTGCAAGGTTGCCGGAACCGTAAAACACTCCATCCTCTTTACCGGCGTCAAGGTCGAGGAGGGCGCTGTCGTTGAGGACGCAGTTGTCATGGGGCAGACCATTATCCGCTCCGGCGCTGTGGTAAAACACTGTATCGTTGCTGAGAATGTGCTGATCGAGAGCGACGCCGTTGTGGGCGCAATGCCGGAAGACGGAGAGGATGGCGTAGCCACCATCGCCTCCAATGTCCGTATCGGCAAAGGCGCGAAAATCGGCCCGAAGGCCATGGTAAGAAATCAGGTAAAGGATGGTGAAGAAGTATGGTAAGTTCTAATGTGGATGCTCTGGGCATCATTTTCCCAAACAGCTATGACGCGACGGTACCGGAGCTGGTAACAGAGCGCCTGATGGCCTCCATTCCCTTTGCCAGCCGCTACCGCATGATTGACTTCGTCCTGTCCGGCATGGTAAACGCCGGCATCGACAATATTTCCGTGATTGTCCGCAAAAACTATCACTCCCTGATGGATCATCTGGGAAGCGGACGCGCCTGGGATCTGTCCCGCAAGAACGGCGGTCTCAACATCGTTCCGCCCTTCGCGGAGAAGGCAGTAAAAGTTTACCACGGCCGCGTGGAAGCTCTGGCCAGCATCCTGACCTTCCTTCGGGATCAGAAGGAGAAATATGTGATTATGGCGGACACCAATATCGCCGCGAACTATGATTTCAAAGACGTGATCAATCAGCATATCGCCACCAATGCGGATGTGACTGTAATCTATACCAGACGCGAGACTTCTCCGGAAGCGCTCGCCGTCAATGTGGAGCAGGGCGATATGTACTACACCCTGAATCTTGCCGACGGACGCGTCACGGATATCAAGATCAATCCGAAGGAGGCAGGGGAGCATAACCTCTCCATGAATATCTATGTGGTCAACCGGGAGCTTTTGATCCAGCAGATCGAGGACGCTTACGTCAAAGGATACCCCTTCTATGAAAGGGACGTCCTGATCCCGCAAGTCAGGGATCTGAATGTTCAGGGGTACGAGTACACCGGATATCTGGCTCTGATTACCAGTCTGAGGAGTTACTGTCACGAAAACATGAGGCTTCTCGATGAAAAGAACGCAGACGCGCTGTTCTCCGGCAATCATATTTACACAAAAGTCCGTGACGACAACCCATCCCGTTACACCTCCGACGCCAAAGTGAAAAATGTCATGGCCGCAGACGGATGTATCATTGAGGGCGAAGTGGAAAACTGCGTACTGTTCCGTGGCGTAAAAATAAAGAAGGGCGCCGTGGTAAAGAACAGTATCCTGATGCAGGACACCGTGGTGGAAGAGAACGCTCATGTGGAGTACGTCATTACCGACAAGAACGTGACCATCACAAGCGGGAAAGACGTAAAAGGAGCCATGAGCTATCCCTTCTATGTGGCGAAGCATAAGATCGTGTGATACCTGAGGGAAGCCTTTATCACATTGACAGGCATCCGGGTACATAACGCTTTTACAAAAAGGACTGCCGCACCTATGATTTTATGATCATAAGATGAGGCAGTCCCCTTTTCTATTATTTACTGTTTCGGTAAATTTCTGAACATTTTCTTATACCTGCTCCAGATTAACGCCCTTCGTTTCCTTTACACCTGCAAACAGAAGCAGCAGCATAATACCCATGGTCAGAATTCCACCGCCAAGACAAATGAGCGTCATATCCAACTGCAGAATCAGCGCGCTGTAGATCACGGAAGACAGCAGAGAAGCCAACAGATATAAAAATCCGGCGGCCGCCTGAACTCTGGCCCGAACCTCTGTTTTAGAAGACTCGTTGAGCATAATGCCCATGGTATCTCCCACTACCCAATAACAGCCATTACAGAATCCATAGAATATACCTGTGATAAACGGCGAAATAGTACCCGCTGTCACAATATAGATTCCCATTCCTGTCAAAGAAATGACCGCATATATCAGACAGGTCATTTTCCTTCCCAGACGATCCGAAACGAACCCTGCTGAAAGAGTAGAAAGAGCCGCTACAACAGGATACATATACAACGCCTTGGTAATATCATCCATACTCATACCGCTTTTCAGACAGACCGTGTTGAAATAGGCGATAAAAGAGTTCATTCCCAGCAGAAAAACACAGTAGATCAATATAATATTTCTCAGCTGCCTCTCCTTGGCCACATACCGAATTGCCGTCGTCAAACCGCCCTTGTTGGTATCGACCTGATGATGTTTTTTCATTTCTTCCCGCTCTCTCATTCTCTGCTCATAGGGCTTTTCCAGATAAGAAATCCTCGCATCCAGGAAAACATCCGACTCCCGGACAAAAAAGGCAATCAGGAAAACGCAGACGATGGCAATCAGTGTGGGAACTACGCAGATATCCCGCCAGTTTCTTCCAGAGGGATCCAGGAGGAAGTCCCTGCTCAGAGGAATAACAAGAGAACCAAGCAAACTCAGAAATTTCGCTATGGAGAAAAGTCTCGCTCTCTTTTCCGGCGCGGCCACCTCCATGATATACATTATCTGGATATCCGTTATCACAAAGAAGGTCAGGATCGTCCTTCCGACAACATAAATGAAAAGATTTGTGGAAAAATATCCCAGCAGAAGCCCCAGACCCATCCCTGCTGTACTGATCATAAAGATCTTTTTCCGGCCTATTTTGTCCGCCAATGCCTTATAAAAGGGCGCTGCAAGATTCAGGACAAGCGTCAGCATACCCAGCATGGACATCAGTGCCAGTACCGTGTCATAAGGCATACTGAGCCGATCCGAAAAATACAGAACCTCCAATTCAGAAAGTCCTCCATGAAGATCAGTTGCCATCGAATCCAGAAAAAACACAACGGCAATAACCGCTACCAGGAGTTTCAGATACCCCTTCGGCATCGGTTTTTCCTTCATTTTCTTCCATTTTTCCAATTCTTTTTGTTCTTTTGCGATCGTTTTCTCTGTTTTTGTCATCTTACCTTCTCCTCTCTTCCCTCCGCGAAAAATCCTCTTTTTGCGCGGTCAATTACAATCGTTTTAGGCTGGCGGAAAACAGTTTGGTACACCGGGTCATTGCATCCCCTTCCAAAATAGAAAAGAAACTCCCCCTTTTCTATTACCCAGCGCCCATCCGGATCAGCAAAGGCCAGCTGATCCAATCTGAAGGACAGCGCCACCCGTTTCTTCTCACCAGGTTCCAGAGAAACTCTGTAAAAGCCAATGAGTTCCTTCTGCGGCCGCACAATGGACGCCACCTTGTCTGTTCCATACAGCTGCACAACTTCATCTCCCCGACATGTTCCCGTGTTCTCCACCTCGATAGAAAGACAGAGTACCGGAACCTCTCCCGACACATCCTCCTCCATGTCTCCGCCGCTGTAGGTAAAAGATGTATAGGAGAGGCCGTATCCGAATGGTAGCTGAGCAGCGCAAGTCATAGTTCCATATCCGTCCGGATTGATAGAGCGCATTCCCTGATCCGAACGGCATCCCGTGTGCTGATAAAAATAAACAGGTGTCTGCCCTACATGGCGGGGAACATCCACCGGAAGTTTCCCGCCCGGATTATTATCCCCACAGATAGTTGCGGCTATGGCGATTCCCCCATACGGCCCCGGAAGCCACCCCTCCAGAATGGCAGCAGCTTGCTCGTATAGTTCCGGATCCACCAGCGGCTTGTTGTCCGTGTGTACGATTACCACATTCCGATTGACCGCAAGTACTTCTCTTGCCAGCCGTGCCTGGCTGCCCGGCAGACCAATATCCACATTATCTCGGCTCTCCCCGGCACTGCATTCCGTCATCATTCCGATCTTTCCTCCAACAGTCAGAATAACGACATCTGCCTTTGCGGCTTCCTCCCTGACCATCGGGTAATCCGTTTCTTCCTCCCGAATAATATGACACCCCCCGATATAGGTAACCGAAGAATACCTTTCTGCCAAGGCCTCCGCTATTGTCTTCGCTCCCGGATGCTGGCTGCGGATCATCGCATCCACCTCTTCCGTAAAGTCCGGTATATTTTTTATTTTCTCTTCAGAATAGCCGAAGGTATCCGCATCCAGCCGTACCCCTTCCATCCCCATACTACCGGAATGAGCCATAGCCAGAAACATTTCCATGCTGGCAGGGTAGGTATAAGCTCCGTTGAGCATCAGCAAATTGTCTCCTGTTGGACCGATGACCGCGATCTTCAGATTTCGGTTTTTCAACGGCAGAATTCCGTTATTCTTCGTCAGTGTCATAAGCTTCTCCGATACCTTCGCGGATTGCCTGTCGTTCTCCCTGTTATCCATTTTCTGAAATTCCCCATATGGAGATTCGAAAAGTCCAAGCGCGAATTTCAGTTTCAAAATTCTCTTTACGGAACGATCTAGTGTCTTCTCATCCACCAGCCCTTCTCTCACTGCCTCCACCAGACTTTTCCCATATCCGTAGGGCATAGGAAGTTCCACATCCAGCCCCGCCCTCAGGCTTCTGGCTCCCGCCTCCCGGGCATTTTCGGCCATTGGACATTTTTCCACCATATTTTCAATGGATGTGTAATCGCTGACTGTCACACCGTCAAATCCCAGATCCTCCCGAAGAAGATCTGTAAGAATACGTTTGGAACCGCAAATCAATTCGCCATCGTACTCTGCGTAAGAATTCATGACAGACTGCAAATTCTCCCTTCGAATAACCGCCTCAAAAGGTTTTGCGAAATTCTCCCGCATATCTCTCCAGTCCGTTACCGTTCTCGGCCCGTTTAATCCACCCTCCGTCTGGGAATATCCCAGAAAATGTTTCGCTGTCGCCGCGACGCCGCACCGCAGATCCTTTCCCTGAAGCCCTCTCACATAGGCACAGGCCATTTCAGATACCAGAGTGGGATCGCTTCCATAATCCTCCCCGATCCTTCCCCACCGAAAATCCCGGATTAGATCCAGCACAGGAGATAGCGCCTGACGAATTCCGAGATTGACCATCTGCTCTCGTATCCTGTCTGCCATATTCTCCACCAATTTCGGTTCGAAGGTCGCTCCCAGACCGATAGACGTAGGAAAAACAGCGCAGTCCGCGGCCATGGGGCCACTGAGTGCCTCTGCGTGAACCAGCGCCGGTATCCCAAATCTGGATTGTCCCATTACCGCATCCTGCAGTTTACGCACTGCGGATGCGATGTCCCCGGCAGAGACCGGCCCCAGAAACAGCGTTGCCTCTCCGATCCCGTCTTTGATCTGACTCTCCTCCAACACTCCCGCTACCATCACACAGGTCAGTTGCTGTGCTTTTTCCTCTATAGTCATCCGCCCCACCAGATCCTCTGCCCTCTCAATCGAGGACAGTTCTCTGTTTTGATAGGGGAATCTGCCTGTCTGTATACTTACCGTCCTCCTCTTCCCGGCCTGCATCTTTTCTTTTGTCATTTCATAGTCCCTCCCTGATTTATATATTTTTCAAGAACCGGACGGTTCAGCGCCTTCAGGCGCACTATCCGCTCCTCAAGTCCCCTGCCGCAGACTCTGACGCGCACGTCGCCATTCCGCCCTACAGAACGTATCACTGCCGTCAGTTTCCCATTGTATGTCGTGAAAAAATCTCCCGTGTAACGCTCCGTTGTCCGTACATTTCCGCTTCCAATACCACAGAGCACCGCCGCTCCCTCCACAGAAACATAGAGTTTTCGTTCTTCCGGCCAGTATTGCCCTCTCTCATCTGTAAGAATGATATTCAGATAAATCAGATCATCCTCACTTGCGGACAGCCAACTGCAGGATGGACAGATGGAAATCCGTTTCTCCCTTCCACAGGTCTTCAGACTGCTTCTCCCGATTTCTTTTCCGTTCCTTTCATAGGAGCGCACGCTGATTTTTCCCGGTTGATAGGGAACACGGAATACAGCTATCTGATCCTTCAGCCTCTTTTTCCCGCAGATATGTCCGTTAACCGCCAATATCACATAATCTCCCGGGCTGGCCACCCGTACCCTGGTTTTTACCCCCTCATATCCCGGAAATGTCCAACTGTCAATACCGTCTGTTGTCCGATACATGGACGAAATCATACGGTCTTTTGCATGTTTCGGATGAGAAACCGCAATGTAGGGCTTATCATACAATCCCCAGGCTAATGCCAGGTCATAATACATAGTCTCTCTGTTACCGTTCAGGTCCAGCATTCCGCATCCTGCCGTCTCCGCTGGATATGGTTTCGTAAAACTTCCGAGATTTCTGTTATAGTCAATGATCCCAAGCCCGCATTCTCCCAGATAATCCCATCCGGTCCAGACAAAGTCTCCAATGATCCAGGGATATTTCTTTACCATATCAATCCTTTTCTTTACGCCGGCAATCGCCTTTGTCTCCGTCCCCATCAGCACCCGTTCCGGATGCATCCTGTGATGTCCCTCGTACGCCATATCTCCATAATTGTAACCGGCGATATCCAGCATTCCAAAAATTTCCCTGCTGCCCGGATCCGAACGCTTTGGCGCTGACATTGCCTCAATGAATGGTCGGGCGGCAAACAGCGAAACCATAAAATTAAACATTACAGATCCGTCCATCCTGCCGGATATCGGCTGATCTTCGGTATCCTCCCGCTCATTTTCTTTCTCCTCGCCGCCCCCCAGCTGAAATCCAAATTTTTTCTGCATGGTGTTCATCATCAGATTGACTCCCATAGTTACCGGGCGAGTTCCATCCAACCGGCGGGTCAGTTCTGTGATTTCTCTTGCCAGGGCAAGCCCCTTTTCCCCTGCCGTCTCGGCCACCTCATTTCCTATGGAATAGGCGATAACAGATGGATGGGAACAACATTTTCTTACAGAAAGCTCTAAATCCTTTCTCCACTCCTTCTGAAAATGCCGTGGATATCCGTTCATTCCGGAAGTAAACCATCCGTCAAAAAATTCTTCCACGACGTACATGCCAAGTTCATCGCATGCCTCCAGCAATTCCTTACTCTGAGGATTATGGGCTCCCCGTATGGCGTTGAAGCCAGCTTTTTTCAATCTGCTGACCCGGTAAAGAGCCGCAGCCTTATTTTCAAAAGCTCCAAGTATTCCCCTGTCATGATGCATGCATGCTCCCACCAGCTTCTGACTCTCACCGTTGATGAGAAGGCCTTCACGGGCATTCCAATCCAATGTCCGAACTCCGAACTCCACTTCACTCCGGTCACAGATCCTCTGATCCTTTACAAGATTTACTATGCAGGAATAAAGGTTCGGATGTTCATGGTTCCACAGTCTGGCATCCGGAAGTTCCAGGCAGCAGCAGTTTCCCTTTCCTTCAGCCACCACTTTCCCCTTCCACAGAATTTCCGTCTGAACCTGACATCTCTCTGTCCCGGTGTGTTCCACCTGCACCTCGATTACCGTCGGCTGCAAAGATTTTGTCACAATCCGTATCCCATCCGGCAGAATATGCTCCTTCTCTCCGGTTAACATGTAAACCGGGCGGTAAATTCCAGCTCCTGAATACCACCTGGAATTCGGAGTACAGGAATTATGTACAAATACACGGATCGTATTTTCCTCATCCCTCCGCCACTTTCCGGAAAGATCCACATAAAATCCTGAATACCCGTAAAGATGTCCTCCAACGGGC
>CASECT010000110.1 GCA_949286525.1 uncultured Eubacteriales bacterium
CTCCTGCACATTTCCCTCGTTGACGCCGCCGGTGGGCATGAAGCGCATCTTCGGGAAGGGACCTGCCAGCGCCTTGATGGTCTTCAGTCCGCCGTAGTTGGAAGCCGGGAAGAACTTCGCCACGGGAAGTCCGTGATTGACTACCTTGATCAGCTCGGTGGGAGTACATATGCCCGGAAGAATCGGAATCTCATACTCAATACAGTACTCGGTTACCTCCTCGGAATAGCCGGGAGTCACGATAAATTTCGCGCCCGCTGCCACCGCCCGTTCACACTGCTCACGGGTAATGACCGTTCCGGCACCCACATTCATCTCCGGAAACGCCTCGCTCATAGCCTTGATACAGTCCGCTGCCGCGTCGGTGCGGAAAGTTACCTCAGCCGCAGGCAGTCCGCCGTTCATCAGCGCCTGGCCCAGAGGAATCGCGTCCTTCACATCCTCCAGAACCACCACGGGAACAATTTTCAGTGCCTCGATCTGTTTCAGAAATTCATCCATATACATGGCATTTTCTCCTCTCTCATATTCTCACTGCCGACGCCGCTCATACCGCCGCGGCACCGGTTCCAATCCTCTGTACGTTGCGTCCTTCGCGACCGGTCGCCTATACCCCGGAGTATGCGGAGAATCCGCCGTCCACCGGAAGCACAACGCCGGTAATGAATCCGGCTGCCTCGTTGTTCAGCAGGAACAGAAGGCTTCCGATCAGCTCTTCGGACTCGCCGAATCTTCCCATGGGAGTAGCCGCCAGAATCTTTCCGGTACGGGGTGTCGGGGTTCCGTCATCGTTGAACAGAAGCTTCGCGTTCTGCTTGGTGGAGAAGAATCCCGGCGCAATGGCATTCACACGGATGCCGGCCTTGGAAAAATGCACCGCCAGCCACTGGGTAAAGTTGGAAATCGCGGCCTTCGCTCCGGAGTATGCCGGAATCTTGGTCAGCGGGGTAAAGGCGTTCATGGAGGAAATATTCAGGATGTTGCATCCCTCCTTTTCCACCATATCCTGAGCAAAAATCTGGGTCGGAAGCAGCGTTCCGATGAAGTTCAGGTTGAAGACGAACTCCACGCCGCTGGGATCCAGGTCAAAGAAGGAGATCGTGTCCGCGTCGATGTCGCCCTTCTCAAAATATTCCTTATCCGTGGTGGCTCTGGGGTTGTTTCCGCCGGCGCCGTTGATCAGGATATCGCAGGTTCCCAGATCCGCTACTACCGCCTCGTGTACCGCAGTCAGGCTCTCCTTGTCCAGAACATTCGCCTTGTAAGCTTTAGCGATACCGCCCTCGGTCTCGATCTCCTCGGCAACCTTGACAGCCGCCTCCTCATTCAGGTCCAGCACGGCCACCTTCGCGCCCGCCTGAGCCAGGGCCTTGGCAAACATGCCGCAGAGCACGCCGCCCGCTCCGGTAATTACAGCCACCTTGCCTGTAAGATCTGTGTTCAAAGGTAATTTCATCATGTTATTTACGCTCCTTTCACAACTGCATGTAAAAACTGTTCCCTGATTCCATTCATATTATTTATTTGCGGAAGCTTTTTCCACCGCTTCCCAGAGACCGTTGATATAGGTTGCCCCCAGGGCTCTGTCATAGAGGCCGTATCCGGCTCTTCCTGTCTCGCCCCAGATCATTCTTCCGTGATCCGGGCGGATGTATCCGGTAAATCCGTTGTCGTGGAGAGCTTTCACGATCTCATACATATCGAGACTGCCGCAGCCGGACAGATGGGCCCGTTCCTCGAATCCATTGTCCAGGATCTGCACATTTCTCAGATGGGCAAAATGAATTCTTCCCATCGCCGCGTACTTTGCCGCCATACGGGGCACATCGTTCTTCGCGGAGCATCCCAGGGATCCGGTGCACAGCGTGATACCGTTATGAGGATCGTCCACCAGCTTTAAGAACCGGTCCAGATTTTCCTCGCAGGTAATAATCCTGGGCAGTCCGAAAATGCTCCAACAGGGATCGTCCTCGTGGATAGCCATATTCACATCGCACTCTGCAGCCACCGGAATGATTCTCTCCAGGAAGTATGCCAGATTGTTCCACAGGTCTTCCTCGGAGAGCGCCTGATACTCTGCCACAACACTTTTCAGTTCCTCCCTGGAATAGCTTGCGTCCCATCCCGGAAGCGTCAGATCACTGTCAGACTGCAGGGGATTTACCTGATCCACCTGTTCCTGATAGTAAACCAGAGATGTGGACCCGTCCGGAAGTCTGTGATCCAGCTGTGTTCTGGTCCAGTCGAATACCGGCATGAAATTGTAGCAGATACACTTGATTCCTGCCTCCGCCACTCTGCGGATATTCTCGCAGTAGTTCTCGATGTACCTGTCTCTGGAGGGTTTGCCCAGTTTGATGTCCTCGTGTACGGGGATGCTCTCGATAACCTCGAAATGAAGCCCCGCGTCCTCGGTCAGCTTCTTCAGCCGCGCGATGGACTCTCTGCTCCAGACCTCCCCCACAGGAACGTCATAGACAGCGGTCACGATGGAGTGCATGCCGGGGATCTGCCGGATCTGCTCCAGGGTTACCTTGTCGTCCTCTCCGTACCAGCGGAACGATAACTTCATAGTAGATACCTCCTATCATTTGATAATTCCATTCTATTAAATTTTCTGACAGATACCAATGACAAATCTTGTGATAAACATTGCAAATCTTGCGGTTAGATTGTAAAATATAGACAGAGATTTGGTCTGAACCCGAAGACAGGATGTCAGATCCCACAAAACGATACTGCAAATCCGTCACGCAAAGAATGTAAAAAAGGGGGAAACACCATGGCAAGACATTACCACAGCCAGTTTGAGACGAGGCAGCATATGACCGCCTCGGATTTTGAAATTTTTTACTACGAGGACAAAAAGCTCTCCGATGTATCTATCCATCGGCACGATTACTATGAGGTCTATTTCTTTCTGGAGGGTAATCTCTCCTATCAGATCGGGAAAAATGTCTACCCTCTCCAGTACGGAGATATCTGTCTGATTCCGCCGGGTGTCTTCCACCGCCCCCAATTCAGGGACGCCGATCGCCCTTATCGGAGAATTGTGCTGTGGCTGTCGCCGGAATATTTTCAGAAACTCATGCAGATGCAGCCGGACATCTTCTACTGCTATGAGTACAGCGATCAGATCAGCTGCCATCATTTTTCCTCGGACTTCTCCTCCGCACAGATTCTTTTCAACAAGCTGATCGAGATCATCGAGGAGCACCAACGGGTAGCCGCCTTCCACGCCCCCATGCTGGACTGCTACATTACTTCCCTGCTGTTGTCCATCAACCGTATTGTCTATCAGCGCCAGCAGCCCGCCGCCAACGTGAAACAGCCCTTCCTCTTCTCCAATATCTGCGAGTACATCAACGCTCATCTGGAGGAAGATCTGAGTCTGGATGCCCTGGCCCGGGAATTTTATGTGAGCAAATATCACATTTCTCATGTGTTTAAGGACAATATGGGCATGTCCGTCCACCAGTATCTGGTAAAAAAGCGGCTGGACGCCAGCAAGAACAGCATTCTTTCGGGAATGCCCTTCCACGAGGTCGCCACCGCCTTCGGCTTTCGGGATTACACCAGCTTCTTCCGGGCATTCAAGAAGGAATTCGGCGTGGCGCCCCGAGAATTCAAGGAAGCCTACTCCCTGGCCAGCAGCAGCGTGCCGGAAACCCGGGGACGGCTGCCGGAATCCTGAGAATCCTGAACCTCTGTTTTCCTGTGCCCCTCATTACAGACGCCGCCTCTTCCATGGGACATCCGCTGAAAAATCCAGCCTCTCTGCCACTTCCAGTCCAAACCGTCCGGCCAAAGCAAGAGCTTCCCGGATGATTTTTCTGTTTCCGATACTGGCGGGATCGTGGGCGTCAACACCGATGATCACGCGGTTTCCTACCTCCCCGGCAACAGCCCAGAATTTCTCGGCCGGGTAATGTCTCCCTTCTCCGAGGCCCAGAAGATTGATTTCCAGAGGAATCCCCATCTCCTTTGCCCCCTCGCAAAGCCGACGCATCTGTTTTCTGTAAAAAGTATTATCTCCGACGAATTCTACAAGATCCGGATGCCAGAGAATTCCGGCAGATATTCCGCCTCAAACCCCAGATAGATTGTAATCCGATCCCGGTATTTTTCCCGGAGGGCACAAACAGAGGCGGCATATTCTGCCGCCCTGTTCATTCTCATATGAAGCGTGTCCCGGGGTGGAACCTTATCCGGCCAGGGGATATGGTCAGAAAATCCCAACACCTGCATCCCGGCTGCAGCCGCCGCCTTTACATATTCCTCATCCGCTCCGACAGCATGGCCGCACCGCATCGTGTGGGTGTGGTAATTTGCTGTCAGATAATCCGGTGTATGCTTCTGTGCTTCCATAATTCTTACCGCTTGCTGTGCATGGAAAAGCTGTCCATCGCGTAATTGCTCAGATTCTTGTTGATGCCCCGGCTGTCCGCCTCAGCGATCATGGCGTCTCTGTTCTTCTTGGCCACGTTCTGGTCGCGGTAAGCGCTGGGACCGCCCACGCAGCCGCCCTCGCAGATCATGCCTTCGATGAAGTCCTCGGGGAGTCTGCCAAGTTTCAGCAGAAGCAGCGCCTTCTTACACTCCGCCGCTCCGTTGGCCTTGCACACGCAGGCGTCGATCTCCTCGTTACACTCCTTCAGGCTCTCCAGAACCGCCGCTGTCACGCCGCCGGAATTGGCGAAACGCTTGCCGTAAACGGAAGCCTCCTGATATGTATTGTCGTCCTCCTGAAGCTCCACGTTTCTCGCCCGCATAATCGCCCGGATCTCACTGTAAGTCAGCGCGTAATCGGTGTTGCCCTCAATGGCATGGTCCACAACCTCGGATTTCTTGGCGATGCAGGGTCCGATGAACACGGTAATCGCGTCAGGCTCCTTCGCCTTGAGCATACGGGAAACGCCGCACATGGGGGAAACTGTGGTGGACATATTGTCAATCAGCTCCGGGAAATGTTTCTTGATCATATTCACGAAAGCCGGACAGCAGGATGTGGTCATCTTCTTGCCCTCCTTGTAGGCCTCCGCCCACTCCTGCGCCTCATAAGCCGCCGTCATATCGCCGCCCAGGCCGACCTCCACCAGATCTGTGAAGCCCACTTCCCTCATGGCCTTCTTCCAGCTGTTCATGGTAATGCCCTTGCCGAACATACCCTCGGTGGCCGGCGCCACCATGGCGTAAACCGGATGGTTGGACTTCAGCGCCTCGATTACCTGCACAATGAAGGACTTGGATCCGATGGCTCCGAAGGGGCAGCGATGAATACAATGCCCGCAGCGGATACATTTCTCCTCATCAATCACGGAAATCCCGCGATCGTCATATGTAATGGCATCCACCGGGCAGCTGAACTTACAGGGTCGCTTTAATGCCGCGATAGCGTTGTAGGGGCAGGCCTGGGCGCACTTTCCGCACTCCTTGCACTTGGAGGCGTCGATATGGGAGCGATGGCGTCCGATCTCGATGGCTCCGAAATTGCAGGCGTTGTAGCAGGCCTTTCCGATACAGTTCATGCAGTTGTCCGTCACAACATAGCTGGAAATCGGGCAGTCCTCGCAGGCCGTAGGAATAACCTGTATCACATTGCCGTCATCCTTGGTGCCGGGAGCCTTGCCCTCCGCCAGGCGCACTCTCTGGCGGATGATTTCCCGCTCCTTGTAAATGCAGCAGCGGAACTGGGGTGTCGGCCCCGGAATCAGCTCCATCGCGATGTTGTCCCGTTTCTCCTCCAGCTCTCCCGCGAAGGCCAGCTTGGCCACCTCGTAGAGCACGTCGTGTTTGATTTTCAACATATTGCCGTCAGCATACATTTCTCATTCCTCACATTCTCTCAAAATACCTGTGTTTTCGTAGCTTTATATGATAAAATTTTATCATGAGGCTTCGGCTGTTGTCCACGCCTTTTCCTGTTGTTTCTAAAAAAAAACGCGGAGGTATCTGTCATGGAAGAAAAGCTTCTGGAAAATATTGTCAGGGAACTGAAAAAGTTGCCTTTTGTGGCCGGCATTGTCCTTGGCGGCTCCCGGGCCACCGGCACCGCGCGCAGAGATTCCGATTACGACATCGGCATCTATTATGATCCGTCGACAGTGGATTTTTCCGCCCTGAACTGCTCGGCTGCGAAGCTGGACGATGAGAGCCGTGAAAATCTGATCGGGCCGGAAAAAAGCTGGGGACCCTGGGTCAACTGCGGCGGCTGGCTGACCGTCGACGGCTGTCCGGTGGATCTCATTTTCAGAGATATCCTTCGGGCAGCTGACTGTGTCGATGAGACGGACCGGGGCGAAATCTCCATGCACTACCAGACCGGCCATCCCCACGCTTTTCTCAACGTGATGTACCGGGGAGAACTGGACTCTGCCAGAGTACTCTATGCCCGGGATACTTCCTTTACCGCTCTCAAGGCCCGCTGTGAACTCTACCCCGGAAAGCTGCGGGAAGCACTGATCTCCTTCTTTTCCTTCGAGGCAAACTTTTCCTGTGCCCTGGCGAAGAAAACCCTGCCCCAGATGGATCTCTGCTATATCGCGGGGCACCTGTTCCGCTCCGTCTCCGCCCTGAACCAAGTGCTTTTTGCCCTGAATGAGACTTACTGTCTCAACGAAAAAAGAGCCCCCGAGCGCATCGACAGTTTTCCCGACGCGCCCCGGGACTATCAAAATCGCGTGGAGTCCGTTCTCTGGCCGGAAGACGGGGATCCGGCATCCTCCATCCGGCAGCTGGAAGCGCTCTGCGAGGATGTAAACGATCTCATTCAACGCTGCGACTGATAGAAGATCTCATTCTTTAAAGGCCGCCCGGCAAAATAATCGTCCAGATTATCCAGCGTGGCAGCCGCGATCTCGGAGAGAGCTTCCTCGGTCAAAAAAGCCTGGTGGGAAGTAATCAGCACATTTGGCAGCACCAGAAAACGGCTGAGCACATCATCCTGAATGATCTGGCTGGAATTGTCCTCGTAGAACATATCCGCCTCCTCCTCGTACACATCCAGCCCCGCGCCCCGGATTTTTCCGGACAAAAGGCCTTCAAGCAGTGCCTCACTCTCCACCAGCGCTCCCCGGGATGTATTTACGAACATGACGCCCGGCTTCATGGCCCTGATGGCCTTCTCGTCGATCATATGGTAATTGTCCTTTGTCAGCGGACAGTGGAGAGAGATCACATCTGACCGCCGCAAGAGATCCTCCAGGGACACATACTCCAACCCGAGGGAATCGTTCGGATAAGGATCATAAGCCAGCACCTTCATGCCAAACCCTTCGCAGATAGAGGCAAAGCACTGCCCGATTTTTCCCGTTCCCACAACGCCCACGGTTTTCCCGTGGAGATCCATTCCTGTCAAACCGTTCAGACTGAAATTGAAATCCCTCGTGCGGATGTATGCTCTGTGAATCCTCCGATTCAGGGTTAAGAGCAGCCCCATGGCATGTTCCGCCACCGCATAGGGCGAATA
>CASECT010000111.1 GCA_949286525.1 uncultured Eubacteriales bacterium
ATAACAGGCATGTCGCCTTCCGAATATTCAAGGTCCATAAAGCGATATACCGATACCCATGTGTCGGATACAAACACAAATTCCGAAGTATAGCAATCTTTTGCCGAACGAATTTTCGGAAAATATGTTTGCTTTTTCAGCTTGAAGTATGTTATAATTTCTTCAGTATTTACAGATTTCAGCACGGGAGGATTTTGGTATGACATACGGAAGGATTACACCAAAGCAGCGCGAGATGTTAGAGTATATCAAGCAGGAGATTCTGAACAGAGGATATCCTCCCACGGTTCGCGAGCTGTGCGACGCAGTACATTTAAAATCCACATCTTCCGTTCACGCGCATCTGGAAGCTTTGGAAAAGAACGGCTATATCCGACGGGACCCATCAAAGCCCCGGGCAATTGAAATCGTGGACGATAATTTTAATCTGACCAGACGCGAGACCGTCCATGTTCCTATCATCGGGCACGTTGCCGCCGGTCAGCCTTTGCTGGCTGTGGAAAATATTGAGAATTACTTTCCTGTTCCGGCTGAATTCATGCCGAACGAGCAGTCTTTTATGCTGAAAGTTCAGGGCGACAGTATGGTAAACGCAGGTATCCTCGATGGAGATTTTATCTTAGTCAGACAACAAAATACGGCGCGAAATGGCGAAATGGTGGTGGCTTTGGTGGATGACTCCGCAACGGTCAAAACTTTTTACCGCGAAAAAGATCATATCCGTCTGCAGCCGGAGAATGATTTCATGGATCCGATTATTGTGTCTGACTGTATGATCATCGGAAAGGTGTTCGGCGTTTTCCGGGTATTTGACTAGATGCGGGATAATTTTTCATGCCTGTTGCAAAAGAAAAACATTATTATCGTGAAAGATGCTGTCAATCCATAGTTAATAATGAACCATGGATATGACAGCATCTTTCTACGCTTTTAAAAAACGTCTTTCTATCACATCATAAGCAGCCCACTTCGCCCGCGCCGGAGGTATATCCAGTCAAAATATTGTCCTTTTCCAGAATAGGACAGGCGATACCCCGGGATACATACGCAAAAAAGGCCATTCCGTTTGTTGCATATTAACGAAACAGCCTATAAACCCAAATCATAGTTGAAGATAATGTGCATAAATCCCGTTCTGCTCCAGCAGCTGTTCATGGGTTCCCCGCTCGGCGATCCCATCCTCCGTTATGACAATAATCTCATCGGCATTTCGGATCGTGGAGAGCCGATGGGCAATCGTGATGGTGGTCCGCCCCTCGGAGAGTTCCTCCAAGCTTTTCTGAATCCACCGCTCGCTCTCATTGTCCAGAGCGCTGGTGGCTTCGTCAAGAATCAGGATCGGCGGATTTTTCAGGAACACCCGGGCGATGGAAATCCGCTGCTTCTGTCCTCCGGACAGTCGGGCGCCCCGCTCTCCCACAAAGGTGTCATACCCATCCGGAAGCTCACGGATGAATTCATGAATGTTGGCGCGGCGGGCGGCCTCCATGATCTCCTCCTCGGAGGCCCCGGGCTTTCCGTAAGCGATATTCTCCCGGATGGTGCCGGAGAACAGATACACATCCTGCTGTACCATCCCGATCTGACTCCGCAGGCTCTTCAATGTCAGCGTGCGCACATCCTTTCCGTCGATGGTAATCCGTCCGCCCGTCACATCATAGAATCTGGGAAGCAGGGAGCAGATCGTCGTCTTGCCGCTCCCGGAAGGCCCCACCAGCGCGATGGATTTGCCTGCCGGAATGTCAAAACTGACATGGGAAAGCACCGGTGTATCATCGTCACTGTAGTGGAAAGAAACATCCTCATAGCTGACATGACCCTTCACATCCGTCAGCGGCTTCGCATCAGGTGCGTCCTCAATATCCGGTTCCGTCTCCATCACATCCAGAAAACGCCGGAAACCGGCCAGCCCCTTCTGCATCATCTCGATCAGTTCCACCAGTATCTGGATCGGGCTGATGAAAATACCGATATAGAGGGCGTACATCGCCAGATCCGCCACATTCATGAGCCCTCCGGCAATCAGATAACCTCCGAAAACCAGAGTAACCAGATACATCATGCCCTGAAAGAAAAGATTCCAGCTCATGAAATTTCCCATACAGCTGTAATTGTTCCGCTTGGAGATCAGAAACGCTTGATTGCTCTTTTTGAATTTTTCCCGCTCGATATCCTCGTTGGCAAAGGACTGCACTACCCGAATGCCGGCCAGGGTATCCTGCAGACTGGAATTGACGTCGCCTATCTTTCTGCGGTTGTCCATGAACGTCTCCTGCATACTCTGATTCTGCCGGATGGAAAAGATAAACATGCAGAATACAAGGAGAACCAATGGCAGCGCAAGCCGCCAGTTGATCAGAAACAGAAACACAAAGGAGCCAATGATCTTTACTACGGAGATAAAAAGATTCTCCGGGCCGTGATGGGCGAACTCCGCGATATCGAACAGGTCCGAAACCAACTTGCTCATCATCTGTCCGGAATTGTTTTGATTATAATAGGAAAAAGACAGCTTTTCATAGTGATCGAAAAGCTGCTGTCGCATATCGCGCTCCATATTGGCGCCCATCATATGTCCCTGATAAGTCACATAATATTTGCAGAGGCTCTGCAGAATATACATGGCCAAAAGCGCCACCGCGATCCAGGGCAGCACGGACAGAATCGTCCCGCTGTCCCCGGTAAACAGCGTGTTGGTCAGGGTGCGCAGAATCTGCGGGTAAAGCAGATCCACAACACTGATAAAGGCCGCACAGATCAGGTCCAGAAAGAAGACCGTCTTGTAGGGGCCGTAATAGGATATAAATTTTCTGATCGTACGCATAGCCTTACAATTCTGCAGGATCGATCACAATGCCATCCTGCCAGATTCTCTCCAGATTATAGAACAGTCGGTCCTCCTTGGAAAACAGATGCACAATGATATCCTCATAGTCCATCAGAATCCAGGTGGAGGAACGGTTTCCCTCAATCTGCTTCACATCGATACCGTGCTCATGAAGAATGTGATCCACCTCGTCCTGCATAGCCAGCAACTGATTCTGGTTGCTTCCACTGGCCACGATGAAATAGTCCGAAATCACAGAAATGTTGGAGATATCGATGATCGTGATATCCTCCGCCTTTTTCTCCTCCAGCGCCTGATACACCAGGCGGACAATCTCTTTCAAATCTTCCATAAATTTGTTTTCTCCTGTCTGCTTACAAATATTTTTTATAAAAAGCGTATGCCTCGTGTGTAGTAGGATCCATGGATTTTTCATCTACCGACAGGTACTCCACCGTATCCTGCAAAATCATGGCACAGCACCGGTCGATATCCTCGAAGGCCGCCTGGCGCACAGCCGTAAGCCGCGGCGCCCTGTTTCGGCCCGGCTCAATATAATCCGACACGAAAATGATCTTATCCAGAAAGCTCATATCCGCGCATCCCGTGGTGTGTACGGCGATGGCATGGCAGATCTCCTCGCTTTTCACACCGTATTTCTCCTTTGCCAGAAAGGCCCCTACCTTGGCATGAAGCAGCTGAGGATGCCGCTCTTCCACCTCCGATACGGGGAGGTCATGTTCCCGGCAGATGCGAAGCTTCTCATCGTCGGAGAGACACTTGGCGCAATCGTGCAGAAGCCCCGCCGTCATGGCGTCCTCCATGGAACACAGATAACGCATGGCCAGTGAGGCGGCCGTGTACATAACCCCTTCCGTGTGCCGGTATCTGCTCTTGGTAAGTTCCTTTTTCAATACTTCTCTGATTTCATCCAAATCCATCCCATTTCCCTCCGTTCGGTACAAATGATATTTTTGAATATATGCAAGCACCCTGTCGGGCAGCCACTGTCTCAGAAGATTCTCATCTCTGTTCCCACTGCTGATTTCCTGCCGGATCCGGGTGGAGGAAACCGGAAAATTCTCCGTGTGCAGAAGATGAAAAACCGGTCCGAACCGGCTGCGGCAGTGTTCGATCTCCTCCTCCAGTTTCCGATTGTCCGTCTCTCCAAGATCCTGCCTTACCGCCGCGAGGATCTGAGCGCAGTCGCAGATAGCCTGGGGATTTCTCCAGGTGGAAAAAGATTCCAGTGAATCCTCGCCGAGAATGAAATAATATTGATTTTCGGGATGATGTCGGGTCAGATACCGCAGTGTCCGGTAGGTATAGCTCTTTCCCTCGGAACGGATCTCCATGTCGCTGATGGCAAAGGCCGGTTCATCCTGGATGGCCTCTTGCACCATCTCATAGCGCTGCCATGCGCCAACCCCCTGAAAAATATCCTTGTGGGGCGGCTGTCCCGCCGGAATAAACAATACCTGATCCAGATGAAACTGCGCCAGGGCCGCGTAGGCAATCTGCAGATGCCCCAGATGAATCGGGTTGAAGGTACCACCCAGAATTCCTATCTTTTTTCCGTCTATCTTTCGCCCACGCAAATGCGTACACATCCTTTCCCGCGTCATTCGCTTTTTCCCCGTTAGCATCCATCCATAAAACCGTCAACTGCCGAAAAAACTCAGTCCGGAAGTTTCAGCACCGGTTTCTTTGCCGGACGGTAGATAATAATTTTCTTGCCTATTACCCGGACTACCTGCGAGCGGGTTCGCTCCGCCAGAAGCTCCGCGATCTCTCTGGGATCGTCAAAGCAGTTCTTCAGTACGGAAACCTTAATCAGTTCCCGCTTTTCAAGCGCATCCGATACGGCGGAAACAATTTCCGGCGTCAGAGAAGATTTGCCGATCTGAAAAATCGCCTGCTGTTTGCTGGCTAGTCCCGATAAATATGCACGTTGTCTGTTATTCATACGATTCCTTTCCGTTTCTCTATTTGTAATAGTCAAAGGCCAGACCGTACATCCGCACGGTGTCGCCGTCCTGAATACCCATCTCCTCCAAGCGGGCCAGAATCCCCTGCTCCTTCAGGAATTTCTGGAAGAACAGGAAACCTTTCTCCGACTCGATATTGGTGTAACCCAGCATCTTTTCGATCTTCGGCCCTTCTACCACAAAGGTTCCATCCTCGTCACGCTCCACGGTGTAGGGCTCCTCTTCCGCCACTCTGGAAGCCGGATCAAACTCCGGCTCATAGACCACCGGTTCCGACGGACACAGGGAGAGCAGATGCTGAATATGGTAGAGCAGTTCCTTCACGCCCTGACCGCTGACCGCCGAGATGCCGAACACCTCGATCCCCTTCGGCCCGAATGCCTCACGCAGGGCGGCAAGAATCTCCTCGGCGCCATCCGTACAGGCGTCCATCTTATTGGCCGCGATAACCTGGGGACGCTCCAGAATCGCAGGGTCGTAGGCCTCAATCTCACGGCAGATGGACCGAATATCCTCCACCGGATCCCTGCCCTCCACGGAAGCCCCGTCCACCATGTGCACAATAACCTTCGTGCGCTCAATATGGCGCAGGAACTCAAAGCCCAGACCAACACCCTGGGAAGCCCCCTCGATCAGCCCGGGAATATCCGCAATAACGAAACCGTTCCCGTCCAGATCCACCACACCCAGATTTGGACTGAGGGTCGTAAAATGATAATTCGCGATCTTTGGCCTGGCATTGGTCACACGGGAAAGAAACGTGGATTTCCCCACATTCGGAAATCCTACAAGCCCCACATCCGCGATGACCTTCAACTCCAGAAGCACCTCCAGCTCCATGGCCTCTCCGCCCGGCTGAGCATACTTCGGCGCCTGCATGGTGGAGGTGGCAAAATGCTGGTTACCCAGACCGCCCCGTCCACCCTTC
>CASECT010000112.1 GCA_949286525.1 uncultured Eubacteriales bacterium
ATGAGATCCGCTCCTGCTTCCACCGCGGCCTTTACCGCCTCGGCTGTAGTCTCAAGATCCGGATCCCCGCAGGTAATAAAAGCGATAAATGCCTTTCTGTTGGAAAATGCCGATGCTATGTTACTCATGGATATCCTCCCCTCTGTAGCGGGCGATGGCGGCGCAGTCTTTGTCGCCTCTCCCGGAAACGGTAATGACAATGATCTGGTCCTTTCCCATGGTGGGCGCCAGCTTGCGCGCGTAGGCAACGGCGTGAGCGGACTCTATGGCGGGAATGATCCCCTCGGTCTTTGCCAGATACTCAAAGGCACAGACAGCCTCCTCATCCGTGACCGGCACATACTTTGCTCTCCCGATATCGTGGAGGTAAGCGTGTTCCGGGCCGACACCGGGATAGTCCAGTCCTGCGGAGATGGAGTACACCGGCGCAATCTGCCCGTACTTATCCTGGCAGAAGTAGGATTTCATACCGTGGAAAATACCCAGCCGCCCGGTGTTGACCGTGGCTGCCGTCTCGAAGGTGTCGACACCTCTCCCTGCCGCCTCGCAGCCGATGAGCTGCACATTTTTATCCCCGATGAAGTGATAGAAGCTTCCGATGGCGTTGGAGCCGCCGCCAACGCAGGCCAGCACCGCGTCAGGGAGGCGTCCCTCCTTCGCGAGAATCTGTTCTTTGATTTCCCTGGAAATAACCGCCTGAAAATCGCGGACGATGGTAGGGAAGGGATGGGGCCCCATCACAGAGCCCAGACAGTAATGGGTGTCCTCAATCCGGTTGGTCCACTCCCGCATGGCTTCGGAGACCGCGTCCTTCAATGTGGCGGTTCCGGTTTTGACCGGGACGACTTCGGCGCCAAGAAGACGCATCCGGTAAACGTTGAGGGCCTGGCGGATCGTGTCTTCCTCGCCCATGAAAACGACACACTCCATACCCATCAGAGCCGCTGCGGTGGCTGTGGCCACGCCGTGCTGACCGGCTCCCGTCTCCGCGATCAGACGTGTCTTGCCCGTCTTCTTCGCCAAAAGCGCCTGTCCCAGTACATTGTTGATCTTGTGGGCGCCGGTGTGATTCAGATCCTCCCGTTTGAGATAGATTTTCGCACCTCCCAGATCCTCTGTCATCTTCTTTGCGTAGTAGAGACGGGAAGGCCTTCCCGCGTACTCGTTAAGAAGTTCCGTCAGTTCCCGGTTAAATTCCGGATCTTTTTTATAGTGCTCATAAGCTTTTTCCAGCTCAATTACCGCGTTCATCAGCGTCTCGGGAATATATTGCCCGCCATGGATTCCGAAACGCCCTTTTGGATTTGTCATCTCTCACTTCTCCTCTCTCACTGCGGCCGCGAAGGCCGTCATTTTTTCCTGTCCTTGTATCCCCCGGTCTCGATACCGGAGCTCACATCCACGCCGAAGGGCCGCAGCCTCGCGATGGCTTCGCCGACATTTTCCGCGGAAAGACCGCCGGCCAGAAAATAGGGGCGCTGCATGTTTTCCAGCAGCTGCTTATTTTTGTAGTCGTCATAGCGCACCCCGCAGTCTTTTCAGAGCGGCCTTCCGGTCAGGCGCGCACATGAGGGCCTCGCCCACCAGCACCGCGTCCGCGCCGATCTCCCGCAGACGGGCCACGTCCGCCGCGTCTCTCACTCCGCTCTCCGAGACGAAAAGAATACCGGCAGGAATCTCATCCCGCAGACGGCGGCTGTTTTCCGTGTCCACAGAAAAATCCTTCAGATTGCGGTTGTTTACACCGATGATCCTCGCTCCCGCGGAAAGGGCCATAGATACCTCAGCGGCATCGTGGGTTTCCACCAGAGCAGAAATGCCAAGCTCATCACAGATGCGGAGATATTCCGCCAGTTCCTCCGTGCTCAAAATGGAACAGATCAGAAGAACCGCGGCTGCTCCCAACAATTTTGCCTCATATATCATATATTTGTCAACGGTAAAATCCTTGCGCAGGCAGGGAATGGACACTTCGGCCGCAATTTCCTTCAGATAACGGTCGTCTCCGAGAAACCACTTCGGTTCCGTCAGTACCGATATGGCATCGGCTCCCGCCTTTTCATAGGATCTGGCGATTTCCAGATAGGGAAACTCCGGAGAGATCAGCCCTCTGGATGGGGAGGCTTTTTTACACTCGCAGATAAAGCGAATGCCCGGTTTTGCCAGCGCTTTCTCGAAGGCGAAATCTCCCTTTGGAAGCGACAGGGCAAGTTCCTTTATCTCATCGAAGGGATGCATTTTTTCTGCTGTTTTCACGCGCTCTCTGGCGTGGCCGGCAAGCTGATTCAGTATGTTCATCATAATTCCTCCTAAGGCTGATTGCTGATCTCAATCAGTTTTTGCAGAGTCTCTGCGGCCTTTCCCGAATCGATCAGTTCTCCCGCAAGACGGATACCGTCCTTCCAGCTGTTGGCCTTTCCGCCGATATAGAGGGAAGCTCCGGCGTTCATCAGAACGGCATCCCGCTTCGGGCCGCCCTCCCCATGCAGAATTTTTCTGGTAATCTCCGCGTTTTCCCCGGGCGTTCCTCCAGCCAGGTCTTCCCTGCGGCAGCGCTGCAGGCCGAAATCCTCCGGTGTTACCTGGTACATCTTATACCATCCGTCCTTGATTTCGCAGACGGTTGTGGGGGCGCTGACGGAGATTTCGTCCAGCTTATCCTGGCCGTAGACTACCATGCCCCTGCGCACTCCCAGATTGATCAGCACCTGAGCCAGCGGCCCCACCAGATACTCATCGTAGACGCCCAGAAGCTGCATACTGGGGCTGGCGGGGTTTGTCAATGGACCGAGAATGTTGAAGACGGTGCGGAAACCGAGTTCCTTTCGGATCGCGCCCACATATTTCATGGAGGTGTGATACTTCTGGGCAAAGAAGAAACAGATGCCCGTTTCCTCAAGAAGTCGGACGCACTGTTCGGGGGTCTGTTCAATATTCACGCCGAGCGCCTCCAGACAGTCGGCAGTTCCGCATTGGGAGGAGGCAGCCCGATTGCCGTGTTTTGCCACCTTCATGCCCCCGGCGGCGCAGATCAGAGCGGAAGTGGTGGAAATATTGAAACTGTGGGCGTTGTCCCCGCCGGTGCCGACAATCTCAAAGACTTCCATGCCGGCGTCTACACGGATGGCGTGATCCCGCATGGCAGCGGCGCAGCCGGCAATCTCGTCGGTAGTTTCCGCCCTTGCGCTCTTGGTGGAGAGAGCTGCCAGAAAAGCTGCGTTCTGGGTAGGGGTGGACGCTCCGCTCATGATTTCATTCATGACGGTATAGGCCTCATCATAGGTCAGATCCTTTTTGTTTACAATCTTTTCGATGGCTTCTTTGATCATGATTTTTCACTCCTTTTCTTTTTCTGTGCAATAAAAAAGCCCCTGACAGAATATTTTCTGTCAAGGACGAATAAACAATCTTATCCGCGGTGCCACCTCGAATTCACGGGAAAAACTCCGTGCGCTTAGCAGGATACCATCATATCCCCGGCAATTGACGTATGCCCACACGTTGCAGAATACTCTGCGGATGTCATCTGAGCTCCTGCAGGAACTCCACTGCTTCCCATCACGCATTTGACTGCACCCTCAGCGGTCCATTTGACAACTTGTTTCTTATCCGGCTCGCACCTGCCCGGACTCTCTGTAAAGGCATCATTGCCGTTATCTCCGCTTCAACGGTTTCGCATATGAAATTTGTTGAAGAATATCACAGGACAACATCATCTGTCAACAAAAATTTACGGTGTCTCCCAAAACTCCCGAAACGCGGGATCCGCGCCCTCCATAAACTCGGGGTCTGTATCGTGCAAATGCATCTTCTCTTCCATCTCCTCCTGCCTTTGAGTGATTCCGTTCATTTCCATTTTGCATAATCTTCGTCAGACACAGGTTCACACCATTCATTGCTGCTGTTTTCTCCCGGCACATCCATTGCAATATGGGAAAACCAGCTGTCCTTTTTTGCGCCGTGCCAGTGTTTTACATTTGCGGGTATCGTAATTACCATTCCGGGAACAAGGCTGACTGCATCCTTGCCCTCCTCCTGATACCATCCTTCGCCGGCGGTGCAGATCAGGATCTGGCCGCCGCCCTTATCTGCGTGATGGATATGCCAGTTGTTCCGGCATCCGGGTTCAAAGGTAACATTTGCAAGCGAAACAGGACATCCCGCCTCTGTCAACGGATTTAAAAAAGACTCTCCGATAAAATACTGGGCGTATGCCGTATTGGCCTGTCCCTTTCCAAATACATTCTCCTTGCTGAATGCATTTTCGTCTATTGTTCTCATGATCATACCTCCTGATTCCTTTTCTGATCATAGTATAAAACTCTGTTTTAACAATAGCAAATACCCATTATAAATGATTTACCATAGCTTTTTTCTATGGTAAATGCAGCTTCGATATTCATTCCTGAACTATTGCTGCGTCAACACCGGAGCAAAACCGCTTGACTGACCATACGTCACTGCGAGATCAGAAATCATGCAAAGACAAATTCCAGAAAATCGCTCTTTCCTTTCCCTTCATATACGAAATACAGGGGATATACGCCTTGAAGATCCAGCGGAATTGCCACGCTTTTCTGCCAGTCGGCGCTCGCTTTGATCGGGATACACCCTACCGGCTTTGCGCTCTCATCCAGGACAGTATACACTTTCAGCACGCCCGCAGCCCCTCGCGTGGCAACGGAAATTCTGAAGGAGCCATGGAAATCAAAGTATTTGTAGCCGATCAGCGTGTGATTTTCCACATCTTTGACAAATACGACATCGCCCTCCTGATGCACATTGGGGGACGGAGGATTCTTTTTCACATTGGACAGATGGGGCATCCTTCCATTGGTCAGATTGCAGCATACAGCCGCCGGATAAGTCCCCTCCGCCGGCAGCAGCCCGCCGTTCAACCCGCAGCTTGTCATCTCCACCTGGGGAATCGTCCCATCCGGCAGGATCTCGATTTCCTCGGCGCAGGCCTGTCTGGAGAAGGCGTTGTTATGGGTCTGCCGATGATAGAAGATGTAATATTTTCCGTTGATCTTCTCGATGCTCCCATGATTTGTCCCTGTGGGATACAGGCGGTCTTTCGCCTCTCTCCCATCTATCCCGATATCCCCGTTGGAGATAATGACACCCTGATACTCGTAGCCGTGATCCGGGTAAAAGCTGGTGGCGTAACAGAGCTCATGATTTACATGAGAGGAATAGATGAAGTAATAGAGATCGCCGAACTTCCGCAGGGAAGCGGCCTCATAGAAACTGTGTTCCCGCATCTGGCTTCCCTTCGGCGCGTTGTTCATCGCCGGAAGAATCCGTTTCGGCTCGCTCTTGACCGTCAGCATATCATCTTCCAGTTCCACAATATTGGCCCCCAGAATGCTCAGAGGCTCCTCACGCCGGATCTCCGCCACGGTCTTATTGAAAATCCTGCTCATGACATAGGGCATGACCAGTTTATAAAGAGGCGAATGGGTGTCCATCCCCAGCCCCCAGCCGTAAGTCAGATAGATGTGTCCGTCATCGTTTAGGACAGCCGGATCAAAGGGGATATACCGAAGCAGCGGTCTCCCATCCGGGTACTTCACATCCCCGTAGTACTCATATTTCCCGGCGGGCGTATCGCACACCGCCACGGAGATCGGTCCGTCAAATCCGTGATCGCCCCTGCCGGAGAGATCGTAATAGAGATAGTATCTTCCGTCCGGTCCCTGTGTCACATCCGGAGCGTAGAGATCCTGCCTTTCCTCACAGTAGTGAGGGCACTGATCCGCCCGATAGATGGTTCCCTCGCACCGCCAGTCGGTCAGATCATCCACCGGGGCGGACCAGCACTCATAGTCCAGGGGACAGAAACAGGTTCCACCCGCCTGGTCATGACTTCCATAGAGATATACACGGTCGCCGAAGACATGAGGTTCACCGTCCGGAATGTAGGTGGTCAGGGGCAGAATCGGGTTACATATGGTATGGTTCATCGCTTGTTTCCCTCCCTGTGACAAAGTTCCTTTTTCGCTTCCGCCTCTGCCTGATGGCGCATCTGAATCTCGCGCTGCATAGCGGGCAGATGCTTCTCCAGATCCAGGAAGTAGAGAATGATAAAATACAGTATATTCGCGATAATCGGGGCTACATATTTGATGATATAAATCCAGGTAATAACCGCCGACGGCTGAGCTACACCGAGATCCGCCTCATAGCTGGTGGCGCTCAATCCCGTCTCGTAGACTCCCGCGAAGCA